>NZ_DEQF01000031.1:0-29775 GCF_002360305.1 Streptococcus sp. UBA3373
TGACAAGAGCAGCGAGCAGGGATTAGCCTTGTCTTGCCCTGCAATATCAGGCGCTGTGCCATGTGTCGCCTCAAAAATGGCATGACCTGTGCTGTAATTGATGTTAGCACCTGGTGAAATGCCAATACCTCCCACCTGTGCTGCCAAGGCATCGCTGGCATAATCCCCATTCAGATTGGTCAGCGCCACCACATCAAAAGCTTCAGGATTAAGCAGAATTTGCTGCAAAAAATTGTCCGCAATGATGTCATTGATAACTAATTTTCCGCTGGCAAGTTCATCGGCGTACTCTCTTTGAGCGAGTTCATAGCCCCATTTTCGGAAACCACCTTCTGTGAATTTTTGAATGTTTCCCTTATGAACAAGGGTAACTTTAGCGAGGTTATTGGTCAGGGCGTATTCAATGGTTGAGCGAATCAGACGCTCACTCCCTTCTTTTGAAATAGGTTTGATACCAATGCTACTGCTTTCAGGAAAACGGATTTTGTTAACCCCCATGTTTTTTTGCAAAAAAGCAATCACTTGCTTGGCTTCTGAGCTACCAGCTTGCCACTCAATTCCCGCATAAATGTCCTCTGTATTTTCCCGAAAAATGATGATATTGATTTTTTCAGGTTCTTTGAGCGGGCTTTCAATGCCTTGAAAATACCGCACAGGACGCACGCAAGCATACAAATCCAATTCTTGACGCAAGGTGACATTGAGCGAGCGAATACCACCACCAACAGGCGTTTCTAGAGGCCCTTTGATGGCAACTAAATATTCTTTGATTGCCTCAAGTGTGTCATCAGGCAGCCATTGACCCGTGGTTTTATGCGCCTTTTGACCTGCCAAGACTTCCAGCCACTGAATTGTTTTTTGACCGTGATAGGCTTTTGCTACTGCCGCATCAAAAACCGCACGCGCATTTTTCCAAATATCTTGCCCAATCCCGTCCCCTTCAATGAACGGAATGACAGGATGATTAGGCACAGACAAACGGCCATTTTCCAAAGTGATTTTTTCTGACATAGCTATCCTTTCTAACGCGCTTCCATGGGAATGTAAGTCAAATCCACAAGGCCAACATAGTCTGAACGTGGGCGAATGAGTTTGTTATGGCGTTGTTGCTCTTGAATATGGGCAATCCAACCTGATACACGGCTCATGGCAAAAATCAAAGTGTAGATGGAACTGTCAATGCCAAGCACATGATAAACTGTCGCTGAGTAGAAATCGACATTTGGAATCAGCCCCTTGGCATTTTTCATGTAATCTTCCACCTCACGCGACAAATCAAACCAAACCTCATCTTCTGTGCCTTTGGTCAATTCTTCTGCCATATCTCGCAAGTATTTTTCACGCGGGTCTTGTTTTTTATAAACACGGTGCCCAAAGCCCATGATTTTTTCCTTGCAGGCGAGTTTTTCCTGTAAATAGGCCTCGCTATCTCCCATTTCACGAATGTCTGTTAGCATATCAAAAACACGTTCATTTGCCCCACCGTGCAGAGGTCCTTTTAGGGTACCGATAGCAGTGGTCACGCAAGAATAGATATCTGCCAAGGTCGAAGCACACACACGCGCAGCAAAGGTAGAAGCATTTAACTCATGATCAGCGTGTAGGACCAAGGCACGATTGAGCGCCTTAACTTGCAGAGGAGTTGGCTCTTCTCCTTTTAGCATATACAAAAAGTTGGCTGCGATAGACAAATCCTCACGCGGTGCTATGGGTGTCTGCCCTGAGCGCAAACGAGCAAATGCCGCAATAATAGTGGGCATTTTTGCCATTAATTGAATGGATTGCTCATAAACAGCTTCTTCTGAAGTATCCTCAGCATGAACGTTGTACACCCCAAGCAGACTGACCGTTGAACGTAAGACACTCATGGGGTGCAGATGGCGACGTGACTGAATCAACAAACACTGTTCAATCGCATCGCTAATGCCATAATTGGCACGCAACTCCGCAGTAAAATCAGCCAATTCTTTCTGATTGGGCAAATGCAGGTTCCAAAGAAGATAGATAACCTCTTCAAAACTCGCTTCATTGTCCATCAATTCTGAAATATTATAGCCTGCATAAGACAACTGATCGTCAACAATCGCGCTAATACGCGTTTGGCAGGCAATTAAGTCTTTCATACCTTCACTTTCCATCATAAGCTACTCCCTCCAACTTTTTACGAACCACCATTGGCAAAATACCACCGTTTTTATAGTAGCGAATATCTGCCGCCGCATCAAAACGCACCATGGCTTTAAAGAGTTTGTCACCTGAGGCATCACGCGCCACAACATCAACCACATCATGAATGCTTGGATTTTCTGGCAGTTCGATATCATAGCTTTCAAATCCTGTTAAACCAAGGCTATCAGCTGTTTCACCGTCTAAAAATTGCAGCGGTAAAATCCCCATCATGATTAGATTTGAGCGGTGAATGCGTTCAAAACTTTCAGCCAGCACGGCTTTGACTCCAAGAAGATTTGCTCCCTTGGCTGCCCAGTCCCGACTAGAACCCATGCCGTAATCTTTTCCTGCAATGACCAAGGTCGCCACGTTATCAGCTTTATAATGCATAGCCGCATCGTAAATAGGCATCACGTCACCCTCATAAGTCGTGTAACCGCCCACTTTGCCAGCCGCCAACTGATTTTGAATGCGAATATTGGCAAAGGTTCCTCGCATCATGACCTCATGATTACCACGGCGACTGCCGTAAGAATTAAAATCAGCATAAGTCACGCCGTGTTCTTCAAGGTAATTTGCTGCAGGGCTATTTCTTGAGATATTTCCCGCTGGCGAGATATGGTCAGTCGTGACACTGTCACCAAATTTAGCTAAAACACGCAAATGGCGTAGCGGTTTGATTGTGCTTTGATTATCCAAACCATCAAAATACGGCGGGTTTTGAATGTAGGTAGAATCTGCCTTCCATGGGTAAATCAAGCTGTTCTGAGTATCAATGTGATTCCATTGCTCATTGTCCGTGAAAACGTGCTGGTACTCATCCTCAAACAACTGGCGGGTCACATAACGATCAACGTATTGGGCAACCTCGTCATGGCTTGGCATAAGATCTTTTAGGTAAACAGGGTCTTGATTGTGGTCAAAACCAAGCGGCTCACTGGTCAAATCCACATTAGTATTGCCAGCAAGAGCGTAGGCCACTACTAGAGGTGGACTTGCCAAAAAGTTAGCTTTGACAAGCGGATTGACCCGCCCTTCAAAATTACGATTGCCTGACAAGACCGCTGATACTAACAAATCCGACTTTGTAATCGCTTCTGTTACCTCTGGCAACAAATTGCCTGAATTTCCAATACAAGTGGTGCAACCATAACCAACGAGATTAAAGCCAAGATGGTCCAAATAAGCTTGCAGACCTGATTGGCGCAAGTAACCTGTGACCACCTTAGAGCCTGGAGCCAAAGACGTCTTGACTGTCGGAGCCACTTTCAAGCCACGTGCAACCGCATTTTTCGCTAATAAGCCCGCTGCCATCAATACATAAGGATTAGAGGTATTGGTACATGACGTGATGGCTGCAATCGCCACGTGCCCTGTTCTAATGTCAACAGTTTCTTGCTCAAACTGAACTGTAGCGGCCTTATCCAGTTCATCTGCTGTCAAACCAAACCCCTGAACACCTGCCTCACGCACCAAACTGTCTTGAAAAGCTTGTTTGGCTTGGGTCAAATCAATCAAATCCTGCGGACGTTTTGGTCCAGCGATGCTTGGCGTAATCGTTGACAAATCAATCTCAATAACAGTCGTATAATCCGCCTGATGCTCAGGATTGTAAAATAGGTGATTTTGCTTGGCATAAGCCTTTGTCAAGTCAATATGTTCGCTAGAACGATTGGTCAAACGCATATAATTCAAGGTTTCATCGTCAATCGGAAAGTAACCACAGGTCGCGCCGTACTCAGGTGCCATGTTGGCAACTGTTGCTCGTTCTGCCAAGGTCAAACTGGTTAAACCTTCCCCAAAATATTCAACAAATTTGCCAACCACATGAGCTTGTCGAAGCACTTGCGTAACCTTCAAGGCCAAATCCGTTGCTGTCGCTAACTTAGACAATTTGCCTGTCAAATGCACGCCAACCACTTCAGGAATGGGAAAGAAAGAGGCTTCGCCCAGCATAGCGGCCTCTGCCTCGATACCACCGACACCCCAGCCAAGAACACCAATACCATTAATCATCGTGGTGTGGCTGTCCGTTCCAAACATGGAATCAGGGTACAACAAGCCGTCTTGTTCAATCACCACATCGCTTAAAAATTCAATGTTGACTTGGTGGATAATCCCTGTCGCAGGCGGAATCACACGGTAATTGTCAAAGGCTTTTTCCGCCCATTTTAGAAAGGTGTAGCGCTCATTATTGCGTTGAAATTCAAGTGTCATATTATCTTCCAAAGCTGAATCACAACCAAAAACATCCACCTGAACACTGTGGTCAATCACCAAATCCACTGGAATTTCAGGGTTAATGAGTTGGGGATTGCCACCATGTGCAACCACCGCATCTCGCATAGAAGCCAAATCAACAACTACCGGAATTCCCGTAAAATCCTGTAAAATCACGCGACTAGGCTTAAATGGGATTTCACCACTGGGCTGCTTAGCTTGATAGGTCGCCAAGGCTTTTATGTGATTTTTCGTTACATCTTTTCCGTCGTATTTTCTGAGTAAACTTTCAAGTAAAATACGAATGGTGTAAGGGATTTTATGAATATTTCCTCCGTAGGAAGTCACCACGCGCTCAATGTCGTAATAGGAATATTGGCTTTCCTTGAAGGAAAAATCAGATAAAAACTTACTCATAAACATCCCCCTTAAAATAGTATAAATTTTCATACATTATACAACTTTCAGAATATTGTGTCAAGTTTTATTTTATTATGTGTTAGTTTTTATAACATATAGTGTTAGCAAGGTGTTTTCAAAACAATCCCCGTCAAGCCGCTTGGTTACTATATTTTGTGCTATTTGACCATAAAAAACACAATATATAGTATTTTTTGAAGCACTTTAGCTTGCTTTTTTCCTCTTTTTTGGGTATGCTAGATAAGTAGAACAGTACACTTAAAATATTTAGAAAGGTCGATGTCAGATGGCTAATACCATTACCATTTATTCAAAAAACAACTGCATTCAATGTAAAATGACGAAAAAACTCCTTGATAATGAGGGAGCAAACTATCAAGAAATTAATATCGACGAACGTCCTGAAATGGTTGAATATGTCAAAAATCTAGGCTTTACCGCTGCTCCCGTTATTAAATCAGGAGATATCATTTTCTCTGGTTTTCAACCTGCTAAGTTAAAAGCCTTGCTTTAACTCTAACCCAAGCACAGAAAGGAAATAAAGTCTGCCTCTTCTTTTTGTTAGGTAGGCTTTTGTATCGTAATTATGAGTTTAAAAAATCTTGGCGATGTGTCTTATTTCCGCCTAAACAATGAAATTAACCGACCTATCAATGGTCAAATTCCTCTTCACAAAGATAGAGAAGCTCTCGAAGCCTTCTTTCGTGAAAATGTCATTCCAAACACCATGGCTTTTGATTCCATTACGGCTAAAATCCGCTATTTGATTGACAATGACTACATCGAAGCGGCTTTTATCGGCAAATACACACCGGAATTTATTGAGGCCTTAGCCAAAGACTTGCAAGCACAACACTTCCAATTCAAATCATTCATGGCTGCCTATAAGTTTTACCAACAATATGCCTTAAAAACCAACGATGGCACACAATACCTTGAAAGCATCGAAGACCGTGTCTTGTTTAACGCCCTTTATTTTGCAGATGGCGATGAAGCTTTAGCGCGCGATTTGGCCACAGAAATGATTCACCAACGTTACCAGCCTGCTACACCATCTTTCTTAAATGCTGGACGTAGCCGTCGCGGTGAATTTGTGTCTTGCTTTTTGATTTCGGTCACTGATGACATGAATTCCATTGGGCGTTCTATCAATTCAGCTTTGCAATTGTCACGTATCGGAGGTGGTGTGGGCATTAGCCTCTCAAACCTTCGTGAAGCTGGCGCGCCAATCAAGGGTTATGAAGGCGCAGCATCTGGAGTTGTTCCTGTCATGAAACTTTTTGAAGACAGTTTCTCTTATTCTAACCAATTGGGGCAACGTCAAGGTGCTGGTGCAGTGTATTTGGATGTCTTTCATCCAGACATCATGGCTTTTCTATCGACTAAAAAAGAAAATGCTGATGAAAAAGTGCGTGTTAAGACCCTTTCACTAGGTATCACCGTCCCTGATAAATTTTACGAATTAGCTCGTAACAACGACGATATGTACCTCTTTAGCCCTTACAGCGTTGAGCGTGAATACGGTGTGCCATATAGCTATGTGGACATTACAGCCGAATACGATAACATGGTGGCAAACCCTAATATCGTCAAAACCAAAATTAAGGCACGTGATTTGGAAACTGAAGTCTCAAAATTGCAACAAGAATCAGGCTACCCTTATGTGGTCAATATTGACACCGCTAACCGTACCAACCCAATTGACGGTAAAATCATCATGTCTAACTTGTGCTCTGAGGTCCTTCAAGTGCAAACACCAAGTGAGATTAACGATGCTCAGGAATACGTTAAAATGGGAACAGATATCTCATGTAACCTTGGGTCAACCAACGTGGTCAACATGATGACTTCACCTGATTTTGGACGCTCTATTAAGGCAATGACACGCGCCTTGACCTTCGTATCAGATACATCATCTATCGAAGCTGTTCCAACCATCAAAAACGGCAATGACCAAGCACACACCTTTGGACTTGGTGCCATGGGCTTACACACTTACCTCGCCCAACACCACATTCACTACGGTAGCCCCGAATCGATCGAATTTACCAACATCTACTTCATGTTGTTGAACTATTGGACCTTGGTCGAATCAAATAACATTGCTCGTGAACGCCAGCAAACCTTTGTCGGTTTTGACAAATCAGCTTACGCTGACGGTAGCTATTTTGATAAATACATCACAGGAAAATACGTGCCAACTTCTGACCGTGTGAAAGACTTGTTTGCAGACCACTTCATCCCTAGCGGTCAAGATTGGGCTAAACTGCGTGATGCGGTCATGGCAGATGGGCTTTACCACCAAAACCGTTTAGCCGTTGCACCAAATGGGTCTATTTCTTACATCAACGATGTGTCAGCGTCCCTTCACCCCATTACCCAACGTATCGAAGAACGCCAGGAAAAGAAAATTGGTAAAATCTACTACCCTGCTGCTGGACTTTCAACCGATACCATTCCTTATTACACATCTGCATACGATATGGATATGCGAAAAGTCATTGATGTCTATGCAGCCGCAACCGAACACGTTGACCAAGGCTTGTCATTGACCTTGTTCTTGCGCAGCGACATTCCTCAAGGACTCTATGAGTGGAAAACGCAAAGCAAGCAAACCACACGTGATTTGTCCATTTTACGCCACTATGCCTTTAACAAAGGACTCAAATCTATCTACTACATTCGTACCTTTACCGATGATGGAGACGAAGTTGGCGCTAACCAATGCGAATCATGTACGATTTAAGGCAAAAACTTAATACCCTACCTTTTGCCACACGAGGAGAATAACATGTCACAAACTTATTATAAAGCGATTAACTGGAATGAAATCGAGGACGTCATTGACAAATCCACTTGGGAAAAATTGACCGAACAATTTTGGCTAGATACCCGCATTCCTTTATCAAATGACCTTGATGACTGGCGTCAATTGTCTGAACAAGAAAAAGACTTGGTAGGCAAGGTCTTTGGAGGTCTTACCCTACTTGATACCATGCAATCTGAATCTGGAGTAGAAGCTATTCGAGCAGATGTGCGCACACCGCATGAAGAAGCTGTCCTCAACAACATTCAATTCATGGAATCTGTCCACGCCAAATCTTACTCATCGATTTTCTCAACACTCAACACCAAATCAGAAATCGAAGCCATTTTTGAGTGGACTAACAACAACGAATACTTGCAAAAGAAAGCCAAAATCATCAACGATATTTATGAAAACGGCGATGCCTTGCAAAAGAAAGTAGCCTCTACTTTTCTGGAAACATTCTTGTTTTATTCAGGATTTTTCACACCTCTTTACTACCTTGGCAATAACAAATTAGCCAATGTGGCTGAAATTATCAAACTGATTATTCGTGACGAATCTGTTCACGGTACTTATATCGGTTACAAATTCCAGCTTGGTTTCAATGAATTATCAGAAGACGAACAAGACGCTTTTCGTGAGTGGATGTATGACTTGCTCTACCAGCTCTACGAAAATGAAGAAAATTACACCAGATCCCTCTATGACGCTGTGGGATGGACAGATGAGGTCTTGACCTTCTTACGTTACAATGCCAACAAGGCCTTGATGAATCTCGGACAAGACCCACTTTTCCCTGATACTGCGGACGATGTCAATCCAATCGTCATGAACGGTATTTCAACGGGGACGTCTAACCACGATTTCTTTAGTCAAGTCGGAAATGGTTACTTGCTTGGTACCGTGGAAGCCATGCAGGATGACGACTACAACTACGGACTTTAATCCTTTTGAAAAGAGAGCAGGAAAACTGTTCTCTTTTTACTTGCTTCAAAGGCTTTGTAGCTTCTACCATCTGCAATAACGATTTCGTGATGCATTTTTACCGAAATAAGGTATAATGAACATTAGAGGGGTGGTGTTAGCTTGTTTATGAACAAACGACGCAAGAGGAAGCGCCAGATATTTTATCATCATATTGAGTTGGTTTATAATAATCCTACTCTGGTCATTAGTGAAGAGCTGCGTCAAGCCCTTTTAAACAGTGCCTCAGGACTTGAAAAGGGCGATTCCATAGCCTACTTGGCTTACCGATTGTATCCTTTTGTTTGTGATGAGATCTTACACCGAAAAGCCAATCGCAACGATGAATTGCTTGTTTTAAAGAAATATTTGGAAAGAAAGCGTTGGAGATACTACTGGGGAGTTATTTTACAAGTAGCTTTTACCAATCATTAGGCGAGGGCTGTTAAGAATGCTTGACAAGAATGGCGCTTTCATGATAGACTAAAGGCAATTGAATCACAAAGGAGTGCTTAAGGCTGAGATCGCAAATGCGAAATCCTGATCACCTGATCTCGTTAGGACGAGCGTAGGGATTGTGACATGTGTTAATAAAACTTTGTTTTGAATAACCTGTGCAATAAATCAGAAAAAAGCTCCTTTGTTGTGAAAGGAGCTTTTTTAATGTCATCCAAACGTTTTAGATTGTCTATCTTGGTCGAAACGGCTCTTGTTGCTGCTTTTGCCATGGCCTTGTCTTACATTCCTGATTTTGCTAGCTGGTTTAGTCCTTCTTTTGGTGCTATTCCCTTGGTGCTTTTTTCCCTACGACGTGGGCCAAAATACGGCATTTTAGCGGGAACCATTTGGGGCTTGCTGCACTTTATTTTGGGGAAGGTTTGGTATTTATCCGTTTCGCAAGTGGTTATTGAATACCTCTTTGCCTTTGCTTCAATGGGACTAGCAGGCTTTTTCGCGGCGCCTTTCCAAAAAGCTTTAAGACAGGAACACAAGGGACGTGCTTTGATTTATGCCAGCTTAGGAGGCTGTCTAGCTGTTTTTGTCCGCTACTTTTGGCATTTTCTTGCAGGCTTTCTTTTTTGGGGTAGCTATGCTCCCAAAGGCATGTCCCCTTATATGTACTCCCTCACCGTCAATGGCACTGCTGGCCTTTTGACGCTAGTCTTTCTTATCCTAACCTTTGCCATCATCATCCCCACCCAAGGGAAATTGTTCTTGGTTAGACATTAAACCAGCCTGAGTTCCTTGCTCAAGCTGGTTTTTCTAGTTTTTGTTAAAACTAATCGTCTAATTGTTAAATGAGGGCAATCAGTTGTTTGGCGTGGTCTTTAGATTTGGCTAGAATTTCTTATGCCTTGTCAGCATCTTGACGTAGTGAATAAGACACATCGTGTGTGACAATGTGTCCAAGATAATTCAGCTGAGTGAGTTTTGCCGTCAAGCGAATGGGTGCTAACAAATCCTCGATGCTGGTGCCTGATTCTGCCTGATATGCTGCCTCGCCAGCTCCAGTGGTCAAGGATGCAATCACATACTTGCCCTTTAAAGCATCCCCAGAAGCACCATGAGAAAAGCCGTGCACAAAGACCTTTTCAAGCCATTTTTGCAATAAAGACGGCACCGCATACCAATACAGTGGGTACTGAAAAACAATCACATCTACCTGACGCAATTTTTCCTGCTCGGCTGCTACATCGATTTGATAATCAGGATACAAGTCACTCAAAATATCCAATTCCACTTCTGGAAGTGCTTGTTTGACTTCAGCCAAAATGCTTTTGTTAACCAAAAAAGAGTTTCTTTTGAGAAAAATTCTTTTTCTAGTCGAAAATATCAGTAAGAATGGCAACACCTTCGTCTATTTTTTCTTTGGTCAGAGTCAATGGTGGCAAAAGGCGAATAACGTTGCTGCCTGCCGTTAAGACAATCAAACCCTGTTCACGTGCTTGGATTACCAAGTCAGTAAGATTTTCCGTTGTTTCAATCCCAATCATGCAACCCAAGCCACGAATGTCAGTCACTTTTGCATTTTCAGCTAAGGCTTTCTGCAAGGCAGTTTGTAAATACTGCCCTTTTTCAAGAACCTGTGGCAAAAAGTCTTCTGCCAACATGACATCAAGAACGCTTGAGGCTGCTGCCATGACTAGTTTATTGCCTCCAAAGGTAGAACCGTGACTGCCATAAGAAAAAGCCCCCCCAAATTTCGCCTTGCCCAGCATAGCACCAACAGGAACACCATTTCCCAAACCTTTGGCGAGGGTGACAATGTCAGGTTCAATGCCATAATGTTCAAAAGCGTAAAGCTTGCCCGTACGTCCCATGCCCGTCTGAACCTCATCAACAATGAACAAGATGTCATTTTCCTGACAAAATGCGCTCAAGGCAGTGATAAAGGCAGGGTCTGCTGGACGCACGCCAGATTCTCCCTGAACCAATTCCAGCATGACGGCAGCAGTGTCGCTGGTCACCAAATCTTTCACGCTGTCCAAATCATTGTAAATGGCATAGCTAAAATGTGGCACACCATCTCCAAAGCCTGTTTTGATTTTGTCTTGGCCTGTTGCGGACATGGCGCCATAGGTCCGACCATGAAAAGACTGCACAAAACTGATAATGCCTTGCTTGCCAGTTGCCTTACGGGCTAGTTTGATAGCAGCCTCATTGGCTTCTGCTCCGCTATTGGCAAAAAAGGCCAAATAATCCCTATCGCCAATCAACTTACTGGCGACCTCTTCTTGCAGATAGTTTTCATATAAATTAGGCGTGTGCCAAATGTCTTGAGCCTGCTTGAGCAATGCCGCCTGTACAGTAGGGTGAAAACCAAGATTAGTCACACCGATTCCTGATGAAAAGTCCAAATAAGCCTTGCCCTCTTGGTCAAAGAGATAATTGTCCTTTGCCTTGACAAATTCAATCGCTGCGCGTTTGTAATTTTGAAATAGTTTCGTCATCCTTGTCCCCTCATCAATCTAACCTAGCAAACTATGGATGTGCCTGCCCGCAAATTATCGCCAATCAAAACCTCACCAACACCTGCCAGGACTGTCTTGACCGCTGATTCAATCTTTGGAATCATCCCACCTGTGATGACTCCTTTATCAATTTTTTCTTGAAAATCAGTGGATGACAAGTGATCAAGCACCGCACCATTTTCCAAAACTCCTTTGACATCTGTCATCAGCACCAATTTTTCAGCCCCAAGAGCAACGGCAATGGCTGTCGCTAGGTAATCCGCATTGATATTGAGCATCTTACCATCCTTAGAAAAACCAATAGAAGCTAGAACTGGCAACATCTGATCTGCCAACATTTGCTCCAAAATCTCTGTCTCGATGTGCGACACATTGCCCACATAACCATAAGTC
The DNA here is from genome assembly GCF_002360305.1 of Streptococcus sp. UBA3373. Classification (NCBI taxonomy): domain Bacteria; kingdom Bacillati; phylum Bacillota; class Bacilli; order Lactobacillales; family Streptococcaceae; genus Streptococcus; species Streptococcus sp. UBA3373. Next base: position 11,947 of record NZ_DEQF01000031.1, read on the forward strand.
GCCTTGTCCAAGAAATCTGCCTGTACCACTTTTGGCATATTTGACAAAAGTTGGACGCTATCTAGCGACGATTGGTTCAATTTTTTCACCAAATTGGCACCGACGATTTTCAACAGGGCATAGCTAACCAGTTTCATGTCTGATTGTCTGGTCACGCGCAAGCCATTTTTCTTGGTAATGGGCACGTGTTCTTCTTCCATGAGTTGGTTGATGGCAAAACCGCCACCGTGGACGATAACCACTTGCTTGTTTTCAGCCTTCCACTGCTTGATTTGCTGAATGAATTCTTGTGATAGGTGCTGACTGGAAACACCTCCGATTTTAATGACAATGACATGTTCCATAAACTTCCCCTTATGTCCGATACAAAGCGTTAATTTTCACATAATCATAGGATAAATCACAACCCCAAGCCTTTCCAGTTGCCTCACCCGAATGCAAATCCACCATGATACAAATAACCTCTTCATGCATGATGTCTTGCATTTCCTCAGCATCAAAGGCCACAGGACCTGAGCCCAGCATGACTGGCACATCTCCTAAAGCAATATCAATGTTGTCAACAGGGACATCGACCCCCGCATAACCAAGCGCTGCTAAAATACGTCCCCAATTAGGATCCTCGCCGAAAATAGCCGTTTTCACAAGACTTGAGCCCACCACACTTTTAGCCATCATTCGTGCGTCAAAGGTGTTAGGAGCGTGTTTTACCACAACTTCAATGAGTTTGCTTGCGCCTTCACCGTCCTTAGCAATTTTCTTAGCAAGTTCTTGCATCACGTAGTGGAGCATGGCCGAGAACTTCTCAAATTCGGCTGTGTCAGGCAAGATTTCGTCATTGAGCGTACAGCCATTAGCCAAGACCAAGACCATATCATTGGTTGAGGTATCACCGTCCACTGTGATTTGATTGAACGTTGTTTCCACATTTTGACTAAGCGCTAACTGCAAGGTTTCACTGGAAATATTGGCATCACACGTGATAAAGGCTAGCATGGTTGCCATATTAGGATGAATCATACCCGAGCCCTTAGCCACACCTGCCATGGTGACTTCGTCACGCCCAAATTGTTCCGTCACGGCAACAGTTTTGACGACTGTATCCGTTGTTAGAATGGCTTTTGAAAAATCATCCGCATTGCCATTGACCACCAATTTAGACAATCCTGTTTTGAGCGTGTCCATTGGCAACAAATCACCGATGACACCTGTTGAAGCTACCCCCACCAAATCAGGCTCAACCCCCAATTTATTAGCTGTCCATTGCTGCATGGTGTAGGCATCTTCCATGCCTTGCACCCCCGTACAAGAATTGGCCACACCCGAATTGACCACGATGGCTTTCATTTTTTGAGCTTTTTTCACCGATTGACGCGTCACAATCAAAGGGGCTGCAATCACTTTATTGGTCGTGTAAACCCCTGCCACACTGGCTGGGACTTCTGACACAATCCACCCAAAATCCATTTTTCTTTTCTTAAACCCTGCGTGCAAGCCATCTGCCGAAAAACCAAGCGGGCTTGCAATATTGCCTTCAATCACTTTCATCCTAATCACCTAAAGCTTTAACCACAAGCACAAAGCTTCCTTTTTAAAGCTCCTAACCCTTTCTTTCTATCATAAATAACTTGGCGACACCAATAAGCCTTCGGTTTCATCCCAACCCATCATGGCATTGAGATTTTGCACTGCCTGACCAGCCGCCCCTTTCATCAGATTGTCAATCACAGACACCACCGTTAAGACATTTGTCACCTCATTGTAGAGAAAACCAATATCCGTAAAATTAGACCCAATCACATTATGCAATTCTGGTAAATCCTCTTGCACACGCACGAAAGGTTTGTCCTCGTAAGCCGCTTGATAGATAGCATCTAATGCCGCTTTGCTCAACGGTTTTTTCAACTTCACATAAGACGTCGCCATAATTCCACGATTAACAGGCAAGAGCGAGGTTGAAAATTGTATATACGGCACCTTAGGGTTGACCTCTTGCAGCATTTGCACAATTTCAGGAATATGCTGGTGGTGATTTAGCTTGTAAGTTACATAATTATCATGCACATTTACGAAATGGCTGGCTTCAGACAAGGCCTTCCCAGCACCTGTCAAACCACTTTTAGCATCAACAATAATCGCATCTTCCTCAATCACATCTGCCTTTAACAAGGGAAGCAAGGCCAGTTCTGTTGCCGTTGCATAGCAACCAGGATTTGAAACAAAACGTTTCCCCTTAAGGTCTGTCCACTCTGTCAAAGCGTAGGTAAATTGACTCAAAACAGCATCGCTTACTGGGGTTTTGTGATACCATTTTTCATAAACATCTGCAGGCAGACGATGGTCGCCAGACAAATCAATCACTGGAAAATCAGCTGCTATAAAAGGAGCTGCCAATTGACTAGCGATGCCGCTTGGAGTCGCAAAGAAAACCAAGTCAGAAACTGCCATGATAGCTTTCGCGTCAAAGGCTTCAATCACCAAATCACAAATCCCAGAAAGGTAAGGATAGATATCTGACAAGCATCGGCTAATATCCTTGGTGGCATGAATCGAAGTAATCGTCACTTTTTTATGATTATTCAATATTTTAACCAATTCAAAACCACTGTATCCAGTGATACCAACAATCGACACTTTCATAATATACACCCCTTGAATAAATATGTGTCTATTTTATAGCATATTTATTCATAAGTCAAGTGTTTTTTGAATAAAAATAATAAGCAGTTGATTATAAAATCAACTGCTTATTAATGAGGGAAATAATCTGATTCCCTTTGTATCGTTACAAATGGGAATTCGTCTTTTCAAACAGGTGTAATTTGCCGATGCGCTCAACAGCTTCGACCAAACGTTCGGGATCAACCAATAAACCGATTCTGACATAGCTGTCACCTTGTTTCCCAAAGGCTTTTCCTGGTGCGACAGCCACGTGGGCTTCATTTAAAAGCAAGTCAGCAAACTGCTCACTGTCATAACCTTCTGGCACAGGCATCCAAGCATAGAATGACCCTTTGGAATCAAAAGCGTGCCAACCAATCTTCTCAGCGGCTTGAACAAAGGCACGACGTCGTTCATCGTAAGTCTTATTTAAGTCTGCAACGGCATCTTTCGACCGTTCATCCAAAAGTGCCACCGCACCTGCATCTTGAATCGCTGGAAAGACGCTCACAAACAAGTGGTCTTGCAACAAGTTAAGCGCCTCAATCAACTGAGCATTGCCAGCCGCAAAAGCAAGCCTCCAGCCTGCCATATTAAAGGTTTTGGAGAAAGTGTATAGTTCAATGCCGACGTCCTTAGCTCCAGGTGTGGAAAGAAAGTTTGGGTTTTCATAACCTTCTGCTCCCAAGGCACCATAAGCAAAATCGCTGATAACACCGACATCGTAGGCTTTAGCCCAAGCCACCAATTCTTCGTAAAAATCTGCAGTTGCCACCGCACCCGTCGGATTATTGGGGTAATTGACATAAATAAACTTAGCCCGTTTTGCTACGTCCTCAGGAATAGCTGTTAAATCAGGCAAAAAGTGATTGGCTTTGGTCAATGGAAATGTCGCATAATCAATCTGCGCCAAGGCCACACTAGACAGGTAATCAGGGTAGCCAGGGTCAGGCAGTAGCAACAAATCCCCAGGATTCATCAAAGCCAAAGGAAATTCCACCAAACCGATTTTAGCACCACCAAGCACGCAAATCTCCTTTTCGCTATTAAGATCAACCTGATAATGTTCCCGATAAAATTGACTCACTGCCTCTTTAAAATGAGCATTCCCACGAAAAGATGAATATTTATGCGACACTGGATTTTTAGCCGAAGCAATCAAGGCATCTACAATGAAATCATAGGTCGGCTGGTCAGGATTGCCTTGTCCGAGATTGATAACATCATACCCTTCAGCCTGCTTGGCATTTACCTTGGCCACCAAATTGACGAAAAATTGTTTGGGTAAATCTTGTAAAATCTGTGATTGTGAAAACATCTGCACGCCTCCTTAATGATACAACTGGGGTTTTCGATCCGCAAAAACAGGTATTTGCCCGCGTACTTTTTCCACTTCTGACCAATCCAAACAAGTGGAAAAAACACCTTCTTGGTTATCTGGCACTTGTAAAATCACTTCTCCTAAAGGATTGATAACCAAGGAGTGTCCTGAAAAGCTATCCAAATCTCCTTTGCCAACCCGATTCACAGCGACAACAAAGGCCTGATTTTCAACCGCACGCGCCCGCAATAAGATTTCCCACTGCGCCACGCGTTCTGTCGGCCACTCAGCCACCACAAACAGAACTTTGGCACCACCAGACATGAGCGTCCGAATCCATTCTGGAAACCGAATGTCATAACAAATGACACTAGCCGCCTGAATGCCATCCAAAACAAAAGTACTTGGCTGGTGCCCTGCTTGCAAAAATTGGTCCTCTCCCATCAGACCAAACAAATGAATTTTATCATAGTCCACAATGACCTGTCCCGTCCGATCAAAAACATAAGTCGTGTTAAAAAAGCTATCTTTTTTCTTGGTTGCTACCGAACCTGCCACGATATTTACATGGTGTTTCTTGGCAAAGGCCCGCAAAAGAGTTTTGGTCCTTTCACCATTGTCATCTGCCAAATCAGCAAGCTGGCTCAAAGCATAACCTGTGTTCCACATTTCAGGCAGAACAATCACATCAGGTTCATCCAGCACCGCTTTTTCCAATAATGCCAATACGGTTTTTGTATTTTGCTTAGGCTGTCCTTCACGAATAGCCATCTGAATAAGTGCTACTTTCATTGTATCCTCGATTCTATATGACAATAATCTTCTAAAATCTTAGTGCCTATTATAGCAACATCGCCTCACATCGTAAAATAGTTATTTCAAAAGCAATCGATAGTTAAAAACTATAACCAAAAAGGAGTTCCCAATTGGAACTCCTCATGATTATTTGGACTTTTCCTTTAATAGCCTGACAAAACTACTCAATAAACTCCCTTCAGCTAGGATTGCAATAAGATAAACCATATTAAGATGTCCGCTTACCGCCTCTTTGATAGCCATATAGATCAAAATAAGCAAGGTCAAGCCGATAAAGGCAATAGCCATTTTTAAAAGTCTATTTTTGGGTGTCATCTACTTTAAAACAACTCCTTAATCTGCTAAGCTGCTGCCTAACTGATGCGGTTTGTTACACGTTTTCAGCAACTGCTGCAAGAAGGTCTGCAATCTTAGCAGCGTCAGAACCACCTGCCATAGCCATGTCTGGTTTACCACCACCACGACCAGAAACAATTGGTGCCAAAGCTTTAATCAAGTTACCCGCATGAACGTCTTTTGATTTGCTTGCCACAAGGACATTGACTTTTTCGCCAATAGCTGCGGCCAATACAAGCACGTCAGAGTAATCTTTTTGTTTCCAGTTGTCTGCAAAAGTACGAAGGGCACCAGCGTCAGAAACCGTTACTTGACTTGCAATGTAGCGAACGCCGTTAGCTTCTTTGACGTCTTTAAAGACATCACCAGCTTGGGCAGCTGCAGCTTTTTCTTTCAATTCTGCATTTTCTTTTTGCAATTGGTGCAATTGTTCTTGCAAGCTTGCTACTTTGTTAGTCACTTCTTTCAATTGAGGAACTTTCAAAGTTGCAGCAATAACTTTAAGGTCTTCTTCTTCTTGACGGTAAGCTTCAAAGGCTTCTTGGCTAGTCACGGCAATAATACGACGTGTTCCTGAACCAATTCCTTCTTCTTTCACAATCTTGAAGATACCAATTTCAGAAGTGTTTGACACGTGTGTTCCACCGCAAAGCTCGATTGAGTAATCACCGATGGTTACCACACGAACATTTTTACCGTATTTTTCACCAAATAGAGCCATAGCACCCATTGATTTAGCCGTATCAATATCTGTTTCAATGGTTTTAACAGGAATAGCATTCCAAATTTGTTGGTTAACTTCTTCTTCGATACGACGCAATTCTTCAGGCGTTACGGCTTCAAAGTGAGTGAAGTCAAAACGCAAGAAGCTTTCTTCATTCAATGAACCTGCTTGGGTAGCATGGTCGCCGATGATATTGTGAAGGGCTGCGTGAAGCAAGTGAGTAGCAGTGTGGTTTTTAATCACACGGTGACGGCGTTTGCTGTCGATTTCAAGCGTGTAAGTTGTGCCAACAGACAAGCTTGCCAAAACATCAACCGTATGAAGAGGTTGACCGTTTGGTGCTTTTTGCACATCCGTCACACGCGCCACAATGTCGCCTTTATCATTTTTAATAACCCCGTGGTCAGCTACTTGTCCACCCATTTCAGCGTAGAACGGTGTTTGGTCAAAGACAAGAAGGGCTTGACCTTCAGAAACCGCTTCTGTACGTTCGTTGTCCGCAATGATAACAGACAAGCTCGCATCAAGCACTTCGTCTTCATAGCTAAAGACAGAAGGTTCTGTAATGCTTGAAAGGGTTTCGTTTTGCATAGCCATTGAACCACCTTTAACCACGCTAGCACGAGCACGTTCTTGTTGTTCTTTCATGGCAGCTTCAAAACCAGCATGGTCAATCTTGAAACCTTGGTCCTCTGCCAATTCTTCTGTCAATTCAACTGGGAAACCGTAAGTATCATACAATTTGAAGATGTCTTTTCCGTCAACGGTATCTTTGCCTTCTGCTTTCAATTCAGCCAACAATCCATCTAGCATATTTGAACCAGCATCAATGGTACGAGCAAAGGTTTCTTCTTCGCGTTTAACGATTTTTTCAATGAAATCTTGTTTTTCAAGGATTTCTGGGTAATAAGATTCCATGATTTGACCAACGGTTGGAACCAATTGGTACAAGAATGGTTTGTTGATGCCCAAGCGACGACCATGCATAACAGCACGACGAAGCAAGCGACGAAGCACGTAACCACGGCCTTCGTTACCAGGAAGAGCACCATCACCGATGGCAAATGAAAGCGAACGGATATGGTCAGCAATGACTTTGAAGCTCATGTTGTCGCCATCTGGATCGTAGGTTTTACCAGATAATTTTTCAATGTCACGAATGATTGGCATAAAGAGGTCTGTTTCAAAGTTTGTTTTAGCCCCTTGCATAACTGCAACCAAACGTTCCAAACCAGCACCCGTATCAATGTTTTTATGCGGCAATTCCTTGTATTCTGAACGCGGAACAGCAGGATCAGCGTTGAATTGTGACAAAACGATGTTCCAAATTTCGATGTAGCGGTCGTTTTCAATGTCTTCAGCCAATAATTTGATACCAAGGTGGTCAGGGTCAAAGTCTTCCCCACGGTCAAAGAAGATTTCGGTATCTGGTCCTGAAGGTCCAGCACCAATCTCCCAGAAGTTATCTTCAATTGGAATCAAGTGACTTGGCTCAACACCAAGAGAAATCCAACGATTGTAAGTGTCTTTATCATCTGGGTAGTAAGTCATGTAAAGTTTGTCTTGTGGGAAATCAAACCACTCAGGACTTGTCAACAATTCAAATCCCCAAGTGATGGCTTCATCACGGAAGTAATCCCCCACAGAGAAATTCCCCAACATTTCAAACATCGTATGGTGACGGGCTGTCTTACCAACATTTTCAATATCATTTGTACGAATAGCTTTTTGGGCATTGGTAATACGTGGGTTTTCTGGGACAACTGTACCGTCAAAGTATTTTTTCAGTGTTGCCACACCTGAGTTAATCCATAACAAGGTTGGGTCATTAACAGGAACCAAGTTAGCTGATGGTTCTACTGAGTGACCTTTTGATTTCCAAAAATCCAACCACATTTGACGCACTTGTGCACTAGTTAATTGTTTCATTACGTGTATCCTTTATCTCTATTTGATGGCATGTGACGTTTGCACATGCTCACAAAAAAACGACAAGCCATATCCAGAGGGCGACACTAGCCGCGGTACCACCTCTATTCAATGAACTTGTCATTCTTCATTTACGTTTTTAATTGTTTAGTAGGCTATCTCAAGACAATTCAGACTTGATAACCTAACGGCAATCGAGTAGCACGATTTACCCTCTTCCATGGTTCGCAGCAGCCACCACTTTTCTGTATCCGAAAGATAAAACGATTCTCAATCCCCTTAATTGTACTGTAATTTTAACGTCTGGTCAAGTTTGTTACTCATTAGAGCTTGACTCAGTTGTTGACGCTTCTTCGCTTGCTGATGTTGCTTCAGATGAACTTGATTCAGATTCAGATGAGCTAGACTCTGAAGAACTGTCTGATGAGCTTGATGATTTAGAAGAGCTTGATGATGAGCTTGTAGCATATTGTGATAAGATGCTTGCAAAGCTGTTGTCTTTAATCTTAACGTTAGCTTTTTCAAGTGTATCTGCAATCACTTGGTTTTGGAAGTTTGTATCATTTTGGTATTGTGCCATAATGATTTTCTTCAACTCTTTCTTATAAGTCTTCCAGTTTGAATCTTTTTCTGTTTTCTTAGTTGTTTTAACGATGTAGTATTTGTATGAATAAGTTGAGGTATCCATAACTTTAATTACATCAGAAACAGAACCTTCGTCTTGGTTAAAGGCAGCTTCCATAACGCTTTCTGGCAAATCAGTGCTTGCTGAATTGAATGTGTATTCTGTTTTCTTCGCAGTTGTGTTATCTTTTGCGATAGTATCAAAATCAGCACCGTCAGCTGTTGCTTGGTCATGAACAGAATTAGCTTTTTCTTCATCATCCAAAGCAATCACAACAGCTGTTGTGTCTGGTTGGTAGTCTTTGTAAGCTTTTTCGTAGTTTTTAGTAGTCAATTCTTTCTTAGCCGCTTGTTTAACAGCATATTCCACAAGCATTGATGTGCGGATTTGTTGTTTGTAAGTGTCGGCAGTCAAACCAGCATTAGCCAATGCACTGGAGAATGATGAACCGTATGACTCTGCTGTTTTGTCGTAAGCTTTATCCACATCTTCACTTGATACTTTATCACCGTATTGTTCTTCGAACACGCGTGACAAAATCAAGTTCAACATAGTTTGTTTTGAAGACGAGCTATCTTTTGCAGCATTGTAAAAATCAGATACAGTAATAGTATCGCCTTTCATAGTAACCAATGCTTTATTTTCTGAGTTATTATTTGTTGCAAGGTAAGTAATACCAGCACCGATTAACGCTGACGCTACCGCAATTGAAATCCCTTTGAAAGCTGTGCTTTGAATCACTTTCTTGAACCCTGAATTTTCATTATTAGCCATTACTAAACTCCTTAATTTGTCGTTAACTCTATCAGTATATCATAATATCTTAAATCTTGCTTAATCTATAGCGTGACATCTTCTGCATTTTTGCGAATCATCAACAAGCCATCGCTCAGTGGGACAAGCGTAGCCGTCAAATCTGGATTGTCCAATGTCGCGTCAAACAAACGCTGCAAGCCGCGGTAAATAGTACGTTGTCCACGGCGAACCTCTTCAATTGGCTTGACAATGTCACCGCCTTGGAACACATCATCAAAGACAACAACCCCACCGACTTTCAAGTGTTCCAAAACTTCTGGTAAAAAGACAATGTATTTTGACTTGGCAGAATCCATAAAGACAAAGTCAAATTCTCCCTCAATGCTTGACAAGGTATCTACGGCATCGCCCTCAACCAAGGTGATTTGATGACGTGTGTCGTATTTGGCAAAATTGTCCTTAGCAAAGGCAATCATCTCAGGATTACGGTCCAACGTCGTAATCTTAGCGCCTGGCGCATTTTCAGCCATCAAAAGCGTTGAAAAACCGATAGCCGTTCCGATTTCCAAAATATTTTTGGGCTGCAAGGTCTGCATCAAAAAACGGAAATAAGCCACAACTTCGTGCTGAATAATAGGAATATTTTCGCGATGTGCAAAATCGGCCAGTTCTGCGAGATAGCCCTCATTTGGCTTTTGTTGATTGCGCATATAACGCACAACGTCCTCTTTCACCACAGGACGGCGCATATTGTGATTTGCTGTTTTTGAATATGATTTAACCATAACTGTTATTATATAGCAAAACGCGGCCGATGTGAATAGATTTACCTCGATTTTTATACTTCAAACAAACGAATAATATCTGATAAATCCTCGATATGCTGGTTATTGGCTGAAAACGGTTGCCCAAGGTTAAGAGATGGAATACCTGCGTTTTCTGCAGCCTCAACGTCTAAACGACGGTCGCCAACATAATAAGTTCTTGCCTTATCCAAATGGTACTTGTCTATCACATAATCAATGACTTCTGGACTAGGTTTTCTAGCAAAGCCATTGGCAGAAGTCACCACTTCGATGATGTATTGACGGACCCCAAAACGTTCCAAGACATCATTTACCGTAATGCCCTTATGCGTATAGACAAAATGGTTGATTCCTTTTGCCTTAGTAGCAGCCAAAACCTCCACCAAATGTGGCATAGATTTAATCTTATCGTCACGCGCCTCCTGCTCTTTTTTGAAAAAAGCTGACAAGGCCGCAAAATCCAGATGGTGCTCTTTTGCCACTTGATAGAGCAGGGCCTTGACGGATTCTTTGATGATAAATGCCATCACCCATTCTTCATCAAAATCCAAGCCATAATGGGCATAAGTCGCCTGCAAAGCTTCACCAATTGCCTCGTAAGAATCCACCAAGGTGCCGTCAAAATCCCAAATCAATGCTGTCACGTTCATTATCCAATCTCTTCACAAATTGCTTTTATTATAACACAAAACGAGGTTAGCCTAAGCCAACCTCATAACTCTTTTTAGAGATGTGCCCCTTTTTCAACCAAGGCTTCCAATTCATTCAAACGTTTTTCAAAAATCTTGAAGGCAGCATCAAGGTAATCACGACTGGTCATGTCCACACCTGCTTTAGCAATCACATTCAGTGGATAATCAGAACTACCTTCCTTGAGATAGTCAAGATAACGGTCAATGTCTGCCTGAGTGCCATGCACCACTTTATCTGCTAAATAGCTTGCTGCCGCAAAACCTGTTGCGTATTGGTAAACGTAGTAATTGTAGTAAAAATGCGGAATCCGTGCCCATTCGTATTGGATTTCAGGATTGTCCTCTTTGCTAAGGCCATAGTATTTCTCGTTTAATTCCGCATAGAGTTGGTTGAGGTAGTCACTTGTCAAGACGTCACCTGCTTGATCTGCCTTATGAATGCTGTCCTCAAATTCAGCGAACTGCGTTTGACGGAAAATAGTGCCCTTAAAACCATCCAAATAATGATTCAAAATGGCAAAACGTGCCTTGTCGTCTGTCACTTCTTTTAACAAGGTTTCTGTCAGGATATTTTCATTGGTTGTTGATGCAATTTCCGCCAAGAAAATGCTGTAATCCCCATAAACATAAGGTTGGTTTTCGCGTGTGAAAGTCGAATGTAAACTGTGCCCTGTTTCGTGAACGAGGGTAAAGAGATTGTCCAAGGTGTCTTGCCAGTTCAAAAGCATGAAGGCATTGGTGTCATAAGACCCACCTGAATAAGCCCCTGAGCGTTTGCCTTTATTAACATGCACATCAATCCAACGTTCCGTGAAGGCACGGTGTACACGCGCAGCGTAATCTTCACCAAAAACAGCCAAAACCTCCTCAGCCTTCTTCAAAGCCTCCTCATAAGTAAAACTCATGTCCATTTCAGAAAGAGGCGTATGCAAGTCATACATTTTCAAATCATCTAATTTGAGGATTTTTTTGCGCAAGGCGACATAACGGTGTAACAGTGGCAAGTAATCATTGACCGTTTCCACCAAGGTATCATATACCGATTCTGGAATATCATTAGCCGCAAGAGCTGCCTCACGAGCTGATTGGAAATGGTGAACGCGTGCATCATAGTTGTGCACTTTGACATTGGTCTGCAAGGTTTTCGCGTAAGTGTGCTGGAATTGTTCGTAGGTTGCATACATGGCTTGGTAAGCTTCTTTGCGAACTTCACGATTTTTAGACTCCAACAAACTGATAAAATTGCCGTGGGTCAACTGCACTTGATTGCCTTCATCATCTGAAACGATAGGGAAAACCATATCGGCATTATCCAAAATACCAAAGGTTTCACCCGCAGCCCCAAAAATTTCTTGAGCGCCAGCCAACAATTCCTCCTCAGCTTGTGATAGGACGTGTGGTTGACGTTTAAACAATTGCTCGAAGAAATGCGCGTAAGCTGATAAGGCTGGCGTTTCTGCCACAAAATCCGCAAAAGTTGCCTGCGACAACTGCAACAACTCAGGCTCATAAAAGGCAAAAACTTCGCTAAATTTGGCATAAAGGGCTGTGGCTTTAGCTTGGTATTCTTGGTATTTTGCAACTGTTGTGTCTTGGTCATTTTTCATTGACGCATACACATAAACCTTCTCCAAACGGCGCGACAAGTCCAAATATTGCTCCGTGATGCTTAGCAAATTTTGGCTAGATTCAACCAAGTGTCCCTTACATTTTTTGGCTTCATCCAAGTCTGACGCGATAGCTGCCAATTCTCGCTCCCAAGCTTCATCAGTCGCAAACACGGTACGCAAATCCCATTGGTATTTTTCATCAATATGACGACGATTATCTGACATCTTATTCTCCTTTTTGCTCTTTACCTACCATTTTATCATAATAGGCTGGTGGATAAAGCCATTGACGTTCTTTTTCCGACTGATTTTGGTAATAACGGCTAAATTGCTCATAAAAGACGGATAAATCCTGCCTAATCTGGCAAAAACCTTCTTTCGCTGTTAAGGGGCGAACCTGGGGGTAATAAGCAGACAAGGGCAGGCTCAACAAATTAGTTCCTTTCAAATAGGCCTGTTCCTGCCTTTGCAGCCATTTGCTCTGACGCGCCAGCAATTGCCTTTGAATATAGGTCAGTAACTGCGAGTCTTGCTCGACGCTGTAACAAGATAAGGCTTGTCTTTGGTAGGGCAAACGCAAAAAAGCCATCACATCATCTGAAAACGCACATGTCCTAGTCTTATAATGCAACTTGCCATGCCAATCTTCATAAATCAAATAGTGCAACCGAATAACTTCCTGTGTGGCATCCAGCTCCCACAAATGAAACCCCATGTTTTGTGAAAAATACAAAAAGTGCCGCTGCAAAGAAGACAAGCGTTCACCCAACCACAACTTTTTACCCAAGAGCCAAAGCACTTGAAAACCGTGCTCTTGATAAGCCCGCGTGCGATCAAACAAACGCTTCTGCGACAAGCGAGAACATTGCACTTCCAAGGCCAAATGACCATTAACCATGACATCTGCTACTTGTTGTAACTCTGGCAGAACTTGCTCTACCACGACGTCATCTGTTCGCGTAATAGCACGGTAGAGAGCTGCTTTCAACTGCAAGTGTTCGCTACTTTCATTTTCATGGTAAAAGTCGCATTGCTCCAAAGACACATGGGCAAAATGCGGGCGCAAAACCATGCCATTTTTCAAATGCAAAGCAGCATAACAGGCAGGGCACCTAAAGGCTTGTTTGTCTGGAATGCCGTCCAATACCGACACCAATTGCCCCTTTTCATCGAGTGCTGATAACATAAACACACCTCCTACCGCTTTATTCGAAAAAATCCTGAAAACCATTGGAGGCTAATCCAAATAGGTTTTCAAGATTTCTTTTTCTGATACTGTCAATTCACGGTAGCGACCCTTGGGCAAATCACCTAATTGAAAATCGCCAAAAGTTAGGCGTTTCAGGTAAATCACCTTCACACCGTAAGCCAAAAACATCTTTTTAATTTGGTGAAATTTACCTTCGGAAATGGTAATGTAGGCCGAACTTTTATCTAAACTCGTCATGATCAGTTCAAGCCTAGCAGGCTTACAAACCGTACCGTCCGCAAAAGTTACCCTATTTGCAAAAAAGTCAGGAGCATCCTCCGCCAATAGGGCATTCACTTCAACATAATAAGTCTTTGTAACATGATGCTTGGGGTGCAGGAGGCGATAGCCCAAGGGACCATTATTGGTTATCAAGAGAAGGCCTTCTGTGTCGCGGTCCAAACGCCCAACAGGATAAAGCCCAGAAACGCGGTCCCCTTGCTTTATCAAATCAATTACCGTCTGATGTTCCTTATCCGACACCGCAGAAACGACTCCTGTTGGCTTATGAAGGAGAAAATACTTCTCAGATGACGCGGTCACGGATTTACCTGATACCGTAATGGCTTGTAGACTTGGTTCGACATTGAGATTATCCGACTCAGCCAAACGCCCGTCCACATAAACCTGACGGCTACGGATCAATTTTTTCACCTGATTTCGCGAGCCAAAGCCCGCCTGTCCTAATAATTTATCTAAACGCATAGGACTATTGTACCATGACTCAGGCAAGATCTTACCAAAAATAAACTTAATCCAATGCACTGGCAGCAGCTTCGTCCACAATAACCACTACGTTAGGGTGTTTTTGAAGAACGCTGGCTGGTAAGTCTTCTGTCACAGGTCCTTCGATCATTTGTTTAATAGCATCAGCTTTGCCTTGACCATAAGCCATTAAGACAATCATTTTAGATTGCATGATGGATTGAATTCCCATTGAAATGGCTTGTTTTGGCACATCGTCAATGCTATCAAAGAAACGGCTATTTGCTTTAATTGTATCTTCTGTCAAATTAACAACATGTGTCGTCACATCAAATGACGTTCCAGGTTCATTAAAACCAATATGCCCATTGTGACCAATCCCTAAAATTTGAAAATCGATAGGGTGTTCTGCAATCACTTGATCATAACGACGTGTTTCTTCTTGTAAATCACTTGCCAACCCGTTTGGAAGGAAACTTTCTTTAAAGGATTTGGCCCGGAAAAGATTTTCCTGCATGAAGTAATGGTAACTTTGGTCATTATCAGCCGCCAAGCCCACATACTCATCCAAATTGACACTGGTCATGTCTGAAAAATCAAGATCACTCTTTCTGATCTCATCGTAAAAAGCAAGTGGCGTGCTACCTGTTGCCAAGCCCAATGTCTTAGCACCTTTAGCCATTTCATCTTTTAAGAGTGAGAATGCCACTTGGCCGCCTTCTATTTGATTTTGTACACGAATGATTTTCATTGTAACGCCTCCTTGTTTGGTATAGACCGTTTATCTATTTTTATTATATGGTATATACCAATCTTTGTCAAGAAAATTTTTGAAACAAAAAAAGTCTGAGAGCCAAACTCTCAAACTTCGATATTTTCTTTTTAAAATCTAGATAGTACCTGCGATATGACCAAGCACTTCTCCGACATAGTAAGCAAAAAGAGCTGCCACCAGACCGATAAACAAGGTTCTGAAGATTTCTTTTACCTTGTTTTCACCTGTAATTAAGCCTTTAACCAAACCTAACAAAAAGAGGGCAAAAGATACAAACAAGCAGGCCAACAAGAAGGTATGGGCTTTAAAGACCGTCGATACTCCCATGAAAATGTAAGATAATAAAGGAATCAAGCCAAAAATGATGAAAGAAGCAAAGGTTGCTAAGGCATTCTTGATAGACTTATCTTTGATGTTAGACTCTTCTGTTGTCGAACTCAAATAATCCCCAGCTGCCATAGAGAAACCATCTGCCAAGAGATTAGAAAAACCTAAAATCAAGATAGATTCAACTCCTAAGTTACCCCCGACAGCACCAGCTACTACGGCAAACGTGGTTACAATCCCATCCATCCCACCATAGACAATCGACTTCGCATAATTCTTAATAGCCAATTTCATCACCACCCCCGTGTTTATGGTACGATGACTGCTTACATCAAGTCCCTTACCATAAAAAATATTTATAATAATTCTAAATAAACTTCGCTTTTATTATAGCACTTTTTTAGAATGGTTACAATAAAAGAGAGATATTCTCTTTTTTATAGCTAGTATAGAGAAGTGTGAGATGACGGCAAGGCATTTGCGTGTTATAATGTAGAATTGATAAACTATAAGAATTAAGGATAATAACATGAACATCAAAGATTTTGATTTTGATTTGCCTGAGGAATTGATTGCACAAACCCCTCTTGAAAAACGTGATAGCTCTAAATTGTTGGTTATTGACCGTAAAACCCATGACATGGTAGACACGCATTTTGACCACATTTTGGACGAATTGAACCCTGGCGATGCCCTCGTGATGAACAACACACGTGTTTTGCCTGCTCGCTTGTACGGTGAAAAACCTGACACGCACGGTCACGTGGAATTATTGCTTTTGAAAAATACACAAGGCGACCAGTGGGAAGTGCTGGCTAAACCTGCCAAACGCTTGCGCGTGGGGGCTAAAGTGTCCTTTGGTGATGGGCGTTTGACTGCTACGGTCAAGGAAGAGTTGGACCATGGCGGACGCATTGTAGAATTTGACTACGATGGGATTTTCCTTGAAGTGCTCGAAAGTCTTGGTGAAATGCCCTTGCCACCTTATATCCATGAAAAGCTAGATGACCCTGAGCGCTACCAAACTGTCTATGCTAAGGAAAATGGCTCTGCAGCTGCACCAACAGCTGGACTGCATTTTACGCAAGATTTGTTGGAAAAAATTGAGGCCAAAGGCGTCAAATTGGTTTACCTAACGCTCCACGTTGGTTTGGGAACTTTCCGCCCTGTTTCTGTGGATAATATTGACAAACACGAAATGCATTCTGAATTTTACACCCTTTCTGAAAAAGCCGCTCAAACCTTGCGCGACGTCAAGGCTGCTGGCGGTCGCGTGGTAGCCGTCGGAACAACTTCTATCCGCACCCTTGAAACCATCGGTTCCAAATTTAACGGTGAGATTAAAGCAGATAGCGGTTGGACCAACATTTTCATCAAACCTGGTTATGACTTTAAGGTTGTTGATGCCTTTTCAACCAACTTCCACTTGCCAAAATCAACCCTCGTAATGCTCGTATCTGCCTTTGCAGGACGTGAATTTGTGCTTGAAGCCTATCAACACGCCATTGACCAACACTACCGTTTCTTTAGTTTTGGCGATGCCATGTTCGTGAAATAACAAGAAAAAACTCCTTATCCACAAGCGCAAAGCTTGGTGGGTAGGGAGTTTTTGTGTGGGGTGAGTATTATGCTATTGTCTTAATCCTCTGCCATGTTGGTGTAAACGTCTTGAACATCGTCATCGTCTTCTAATTTATCAACGAGTTTTTCCAAGATAGCTGCTTGTTCTTCATCAAGACTGACATAGTTTTGCGGAATCATGCTCAATTGGGCGTGGGCAAAGGTAAGGTTTTGAGCTTGCAAGGCTTCTTTCACTTCAGGAAAAGCTTTGGGTTCTGTCAAAATTTCAAACACGTCATCTGTTGTTTTCAGATCATCAGCCCCAGCTTCTAAAATCATTCCCAGCATATCATCTTCACTGAGATCTAAGCCTTCACGTTCGATTACCAAATGCCCCTTGCGGTCAAACATATAAGCCACTGAACCTGTTGAGCCCATATTACCTCCATTGCGGCTAAAAATAGTATGTAGGTTGGCATCCGTACGTTTTTTGTTGTCTGTTAACGTGTGTACTAAAATCGCTACACCGCCAGGACCATAGCCCTCATAAGTAATCTCGTCATAGTTTGTTGTGTCCCCAACATCAGTTGCCTTTTTAATGGCACGATTGATGTTATCTTTTGGCATATTCGCCGAACGCGCCTTGTCTAATACCATGCGAAGGCTGGCATTCATGGCTGGATCGCCCCCACCAGCTTTAGCTGCTACAAAAATTTCACGGGACAATTTATTAAAAACAGCCCCTCGTTTAGCATCTGCTTCGCCTTTTTTGTTTTTGATTTTGCTCCATTTGTTATGTCCAGACATACAAAATCCTCCTTACGTCTGTGTATTATATCACAAATTCCACGAACATAAAAAACAAAGCCACATCAGCATAACCTGACATGGCTTTTTCGGCTCTATAATTTCTATAGTGGGTAACACCCAGTCAGAA
>NZ_DEQF01000028.1:0-65863 GCF_002360305.1 Streptococcus sp. UBA3373
CCCACTACAGTTGACAATGAGCCCTTTTTTATATATTAGTTTTGAGAAAGAGTTTCAGCGACATCGTCCATTGAAAGTACTTCGTGGAAGACACGTTGAGTCAATTCTGTTTTTTGTTCTTTTGTGAGGTATTTTGTGTTGACACAGTAACCAGAGATACGAACGATAACGTCTTCGCCACTCATGATCTTATCGTAAACGTCTTTAAGGTCCATAACGTTCAAGTTAACGTGTTGACCACCGTTTTCAAAGTAACCATCAAGGATAGTCACAAGGTTATCCACTTGTTCATCGAAGGTCTTACCAAGAGCACGTGGTGATACTTGGGTTGTCAATGAGATACCATCGGCAGCATATGAGAAGTCAAGACTTGCCAATGAGTTAAGGTTTTGCAACCAACCACCGCGAGCTTTGTTAGATGGGTTAGCACCTGGTGAGAAGAATTCCAATTTAGAAAGGTTCACGCTACCATCTTCGTTCAAGTAAACTCCTTTGTGAACTGGTGAGTTACCTGTTTGTTTAGAGTAAGCAACGTTTGATGTGATGGTAAGAAGTGATACAGTTGCTTCAGCGTCTTTGTAAAGTTTGTGGTTACGAAGACGAGTTGTGTAAGCTTCAATCAACCATTCAGCCAATTCGTTTGAACGAGGGTCATCTTCACCCCAACGAGGGTAATCTCCGATAGTTTCGTAGTCGTAGATGTAGCCATCTTCGTCACGGATTGGTTTAACTGTTGCGTATTTGATAGCTGACAAGGTATCGACAGTATTAGCGAAACCACAGATACCAAATCCCATGTTAGCACGTTGTTTTGTTGGCAGGAATGCCATTTGAACAGCTTCGTAGTTGTATTTATCAGTCATGTAGTGAATGATGTTAAGGGCATCTACGTAAGTATCTGTCAACCAGTCAAGTGATTTTTCAAAGTTGGCTTTGACAGTGTCAAAATCAAGCACATCGTCGCGAACTGGTTCGATATCAAAGACTTTGTAATCTTTGTGAACATCGTCGTAACCGCCGTTTAGACCAGTAAGAAGGGCTTTAAGGACGTTTACACGTGCGCCGAAGTATTGGATGTTGTGGCGTTGTTCTTCGTTTTCTGGGTCAAGTGGTGACACACAACATGAGATGCATGACATTTCACCATATCCGTCTTTTGCCATTGTTGTCACACCTTCGTATTGGATAGAAGAGTGTTTGTGTGACATCTTCATGCAGTAGCGACGGAAAGCGTATGGCAATTTATCTGTCCAAAGAACAGTCAAGTTTGGTTCTGGAGCGTTACCGATGTTATCAAGAGTATTCAAGAAACGGTAGTCCATTTTTGTAACACGGTGGCGTCCGTCAGCACCCATACCAGCCATAGAAGTTGTGATGAATGTTGGGTCACCAGAGTAAAGTTCGTCATAAGCTTTGGTACGAGCAAATTTTACGGTACGAAGTTTCAATACGAAATCATCAACAAATTCTTGGATTTCAGATTCTGTAAATGTACCACGAGCAAGGTCACGTTCTGCGTAAATATCAAGAACGATGGGCACACGTCCAAGAGAAGTAGCCGCACCGTTAATCACACGACAAACAGCCATGAAAGCAATGTTTGTCCATTGGATAGCTTCTTTGACGTTCATCGCAGGTCGGCGAACATCGACACCGTAAAGGTCACCCAATTTAATGACTTCACCAAGGGCTTGGTATTGCAAGTTAACTTCTTCACGAAGGCGAATTGATTCTTCATCAATTTCTGTAATCGCGTTCCAGTCGTTTGCTTTTTCTTTCATCAAGTAGTCTGCTCCGTAGAGGGCAAGACGTGCGTAAACACCGATAATACGACCACGAGAGTATGCATCAGGAAGTCCAGTTACAGTGTGGGCGTGACGGGCACGGCGGATATTAGATGTGTAAGCACGGAAGATACCATCGTTTACAGTTGTCACGTGTTTTGTGAAAATTTCATGAACAGCTGGGTCTGGTTCATAACCGTGTTCTTTAAGAGCTGTTTCTGCCATGCGGATACCGCCTTTAGGCATGAAGTTCAATTTGAATAACTCGTCGTTTTGAATACCGTAAATCAACTCATCTTCTTTTGAGATGTATCCAGCAGGGATATCAGCGATTGATGTTGGACGTGTATCCATTGGGAAACGCGTTTCTTCGTAATGTGCTTTTGTTTCTTCAACGATTTTTTTCACTTTGAGTGAACGTTCAGTCGCAGGTGCCAAGAAACTTTCGTCACCATCATATGGGGTATAGTTGGCTTGTACGAAACGAGAAATACTAGCTTTTTCTTTCCAGTCAGTACCTTTAAAGCCTTCCCAAGCTTTTTCAAAAACATCTGTAGTAGTCTTAACAGTCGCCATAATAAGAGATCTCCTTAAATTCTAGTAACAAGTTATCTGTTACATTTACAAATATAGTTTAACATATGGTAAGCGTTTTCCAAAGGGGAGATCAGCGAATTATGTGAGAATCTTTACTAGTACAGTTGAATAATACGAATAAACTGTACTAAAAAAGGTAAAATAACCGAAAAAACCTAAAAATTGGTATAATAAATGGAGAAAGGATACCTTAATGCTGATTTTCCCTTTAATTAATGACACATCTCGAAAAATTATTCATGTTGATATGGACGCTTTTTTTGCTTCGGTGGAGGAGCGTGATAATCCTAATTTGAAGGGGCACCCTGTCATTATTGGGGCAGACCCTAGGAAAACAGGCGGTCGTGGGGTCGTGTCAACTTGTAATTACGAGGCTAGAACGTTTGGCGTGCATTCTGCCATGTCCTCAAAAGAAGCTTACGAGCGTTGCCCGCAAGCCATTTTTATTTCTGGTAATCATCACAAATACCGTCAAATTGGGCTGCAGATTCGGGCTATTTTTAAGCGTTACACGGATTTGGTAGAGCCTATGTCGATTGATGAGGCTTATCTGGATGTGACGCATAATAGACTGAACATCAAGTCAGCGGTTAAGATTGCTAAAATGATTCAGTATGACATTTGGCAAGAGCTTGGTTTAACGTGTTCGGCTGGGGTGTCTTATAATAAATTCTTGGCTAAATTGGCATCGGATTTTGAAAAACCAAGGGGATTGACCTTGATTTTGCCAGAAGATGCTCAAGATTTTCTAAAACAGTTGCCTATTGAAAAATTTCATGGTGTGGGGAAGCGTTCGGTGGATAAGCTCCATCACATGGGCGTTTACACGGGCGAGGATTTGCTGGGCTTGTCTGAGATGACCTTGATTGACCTTTTTGGGCGTTTTGGCTACGACTTGTATCGAAAAGCAAGAGGCATTTCCAATGCACCTGTGCAACCCAATCGCATTCGCAAATCGGTTGGGAGTGAGAAAACCTATGGCAAATTGTTGTATGATGAAGCCAGTATTCGCTCAGAGATTGCCAAAAATGCGCAGCGCGTGTCTGACAACCTCAAGAAAAATCAAAAATTGGGGCGCGTGATTGTCTTAAAAGTGCGTTATTCAGATTTTTCGACCTTGACCAAACGCATGACGCTGGACGTGGCGACAGATGATGCCAAAACGATTAGTCAAATGGCTCAAGCTATTTTTGACCAGCTGGAAGAGTCTTCAAAAGGCATACGTCTTTTAGGTGTCACGGCAACTCAACTAGAAAATACAAGCGAGTCCATTGCCCTCCATCTTTAAATAGAAAAAAGCCACTTAATAGCAGTGGCTTTTCTAATGATGTGATGTACTTAGTTGACTTCAACTGCGTCGTCGCGGTACAAGAGTTTGATAGCTTTGTTGTAAACATAACCATAAAGCACCAAGAAGATAATAGGAAATAAAAAGAGTGTGATGCTAAGTGAATCCCCCAAGGCAACTGCTAAGATGATAATAGCAACGTTATAGACAACAGTGTAGCCCAAGGCAATACGGTAAGGCATCAAGCTAGGTACGTTTTCTTTGATTTTGGCAAGGTTCCTAAAAGCCAGATAAGCCACAACAACGTTAGTCACCAAAGCAACGATGTAGATAATGGGATACCAAATATTACTTGCAGCGACCAGGGTTTGATAAACCTCAGTATCCACAGTTTTCTTTAGTTCATCTAAATTATTGCTGATGGCAAAGTAGCTGACAATACCTGAAATCTTGCCGATAGCGGCGAGTACATTTATCCAAGCGATGAACAATGTCCAAGAACGCAAGGACTGACGTAATTTTTCATAAGAAACCATACCAAACCTCCAAAATATCAAATTATACTAATGTCATAATACAAATTATTATACCATAAATTGAAGCGTTGTAAATAGCCTTCTGCCAAGTCATGAGAGGTCATGAGATAACCCCCAGCCGAAAGTAGGTCTGGGGGTTAGTGTTAGGATTTGAAAAAACGTTCGATGTCGGCTGTTGTCAAGCCAATCATGGGGTCGATGAAAGGGATATTTTCCTCTGTCAGGCGATAGGCTTGAGTTTCTTGCTCCACTTGGTTGTCAATGTCCAAGGTTAACTGAATCTGTTCTTCGACAGCGGTGTCTGCGGGAACAGCGACATTTTGGTAATTTTGATTTTCGGGTGTAGCTGTTTCTTGTGGTGTTTCTACCTGTTTTTCAGCTGTTTCTTGCGCTAGATTATCGTTGCTAAAACGCTGCACAAGATAAGTTTTGCGCTTATCACCTTCATTTTTGATGGCATAATCAAAGGCGGCAAGTTCTCCTAGCATCACCAATTTACTCTTGGAACGTGTAATGGCGGTGTAGATGAGGTTGCGTTGTAGGAGGCGGCGACTTTGATGTGTAATTGGCAAAATAACCACCTGAAATTCACTCCCTTGCGATTTGTGGATAGACATGGCGTAGGCAAGGGTGATTTTGTGCCATTCGTTGCGAGGGTAAATGACCTCATTACCGTCAAAGGACAAATAGAGTTCGTCTTGCTTGGATTCGGTGTATTTGGCGGGAATTAAATCTGTGATGTAGCCGATGTCGCCATTAAAGACATTTAGCTCGGCATCGTTAATAAGGTGGAGAATTTTATCTCCTTTACGAAAACTCATCTCACCAAACGCAAAATCTTGCTGATTGTCCAAGGGATTGAGCAAGTCTTGGATAATGGTGTTGAGACGGTTAATCCCTGCGGCACCACGGTACATGGGTGCTAAAATCTGAATTTCCTGCGGGTTGATACCACTTTTAACAGCAGATTGGACAATCTTGGCAATCATATCAGGAATGTAGGTAGCACTGGCTTCAAAATAAGAGCGGTCAGGCTTTTTTTGTGTGAAATCGGCAGGCAATTGGCCTTGTCGCATTTGGTTAGCAAGCGTGACAATGGTCGAATCCTCAGATTGTCTAAAGATTTTGGTGAGGGCAAGTTGGGGGAGTGTGTCAATTTTTAACAAGTCAGAAAGCACTTGTCCTGGACCAACAGACGGTAGCTGGTCGCTATCCCCAACGATAATGACCTGAGTTGTTGAAGCAATGGCACTAAAGAGTTGATTAGCTAGCCAAGTGTCCACCATAGAAAATTCGTCAATGATAATCAAATCACAATCCAAATAATCGTCCATGGCTTGGTAGTCGTTGTCACCATTTAAGCCTAAGTGACGGTGAATGGTTGCACTGGGGAGGCCAGTTAATTCATTCATTCGTCGTGCGGCTCGTCCTGTCGGTGCTGCTAAGATAATAGGAATGTCTGTTTTATTGAGGTCAATGCGGTGGAGCTGCGCATAAGCAGCAATCAAGCCGTTGATAACCGTGGTTTTTCCAGTCCCTGGCCCACCTGTCAAGATAAATACCTTGCTTTGCAAAGCTTCTTGAATAGCCTTGCGTTGGACTTGGTCATAAGAAATAGCAAAATCTTCCTCAACAGCTGCGATTTCTTCTTGAATGTCATCGTCCGAAAAAGTATTTTCCAAAGGGGTGTCAAGGATACGTGTCAGATGCTTTTTAATACCAGCTTCGGCATAAAAAAGGCTACTGTCAAAAATCTTGGTGCTAATGTTTTGCACCTTGTCTTCTGTGATGAGTGTTGACAATTCTTGAGCGACAGCTGCGGGGTCCAATT
Organism: Streptococcus sp. UBA3373; assembly: GCF_002360305.1. Taxonomy (NCBI): domain Bacteria; kingdom Bacillati; phylum Bacillota; class Bacilli; order Lactobacillales; family Streptococcaceae; genus Streptococcus; species Streptococcus sp. UBA3373. The sequence goes on from NZ_DEQF01000028.1 coordinate 6,037, forward strand.
CGACAGGGCGTGCTTCTTCGAGAGTGGTAATGGCTTGCTCTAACAAATCTCGTGCTTCCACATAGGTGTCGCCTCGTTCCATAGAAGTTTCAAAAAGGGTGTGCACAAGTGCTGCTCGAAAACGTTGTGGTGCGTTTGCCTCAATGCCCAATTCTTCTGCCAGTTGATCTGCAATCTTAAAACCAACTCCTTGAATATCCTCAACCAGTTGGTAGGGATTTTCTTGGATAATTTCCAAACTGTCTTCTTTATAATGATTGAAAATATCAACGGCAACACGATTGGTTAAGCCGTATTCGGCCAGTTTGGCTAAAATCTGCTCTGTTCCATAATGCAGTTTTAGACGAGCTAAAAAACGGTCCTTGGTTTCCTTGGACAAACCAGCAATGTTGTCTAATCGGCTAGGGTCGTCCAAGATATGATCAATGGTATTGTCACCGTAAAGTTGCACAATCTTCTCAGCCGTTTTTCGGCCAATGCCTTTAAATTGGGCACTTGAGAAGTATTTGATCAAGCCAGAAGAAGTGGGTTTGGCACGCTCGTAACGTGAGGCCTTTAGTTGCTCCCCGTATTTTGGATGCTGGGTTAACTCGCCCCAAAAGGTGTAGTCCTCGCCTTCAGCAATATCAGCCATCGTCCCCGTCACGATAATCTCAGGTTCATCAAAATCTGCATCAGTATCCTCGATACTTATCAAGACAATCCTAAAAAAGTTGCTAGCATTTTCGAAAATGACTCGCTCAACCGTGCCAGAAAAAAAGTATTCCATGAAAAGTCTGTCCTCATTATTTTTGTTTTAGTGTCATTTGCTTGTTCAGAATGGCTTTATTATACCATTTCTTTGTTAAAGGAAAAACAAAAACAAGGCTAGAGTTTTTTCTAGCCTTGTGCGTTTATTCAATAAATCCGATTTTTGAAAGTGGCCAGAAGCGGAATTTGACTTCACCAACAATGGATGATTTCGGAAAAGTTCCGACTTCACGGCTGTCTTTCGATACGATGCGGTCATCTCCCATGAGATAGTACTCGCCTTTTGGCACTTTAACGGTAAATTCAGTATTGCCATCGCTATCCGTAGTAAAGGCGTCTGCTTTCTCAGCCAACTCTTGGAAGAGCGAATTATAGGCATAAATGTCTTGGAGTTGGTCGTCATCAAAGGCTTGTTTGTACTCATCAAGGTATTTTTCATCGACTTCTTTACCGTTGATGTAAAGCGTGTCATCATTGTAAGTGATCGTATCACCAGGCATCCCGATGACACGTTTAACGATTTCCTTGGTTTGTCCGTCCTCAGTTTCCTTAGCCACAACAATATCAAAACGGTTGATTTTCGTGTGGTCAAGGACAATCAAGCGTTCTCCATCTGCTAAGGTTGGGTCCATTGAGTGCCCATCGACTTTGACAGGCTGCCAAAGGAATAAGCGACTAAGACCTAGCACCAAAACAAAGAGGATAAAAGGTCCCCATTCTTTAAGAAATTTCATAATGCTTCCTCAATTTCCTTTCCGTAATAGCTCTTGAGCTTTTTTTGTATTTGCAAAATGCAGTTTAGCTGTTTCTGCTAAACCAGCCATTCCATGCGTTTTTAAAATCTGACTGGCAATAAAGTCGGACTTTTGCCCTGCCCCACTTGGCAAGGGATAGCCGATTTTTTGGCTGAGCTGGTCTAAATAGTCCAAAAATAAATCTCTTGCAATAATCGAGCTGACCGCCACCGCCAAATACTCGCCTTCAGCCTTTTCTTCTAGTGTCAAGGGATTGTCAAATTGGTTGACTTCTTGCTTGATATATTTTTGATAGTTTTGTTGGCTGGTAAAAGCATCGATGACGATTTTTTGCGGTTTGAAGCCATCTTTTAGTAGTAAATAAATAGCTTGATTGTGTAAAGCTACCTTGACAGAAACAGCATTGTACTGTTTGCCAGCTCCCACGACCTGATTGTATTTTTTAGGAGATAGGAGGAGAGCGCGGTGGGGAATTTCTTGCTTGAGAATAGGAGCGATTTTGCGAATATTGGCATCGGTCAATCGTTTGGAGTCATCCACTCCTAGTTTTCTAAGCAGGGCGTGTTTGTCAGGAGTGACAAAACTAGCCACAACTGCCAAGCCCCCAAAGTAAGAACCGTTGCCCACCTCATCTGACCCGATGAGGGCTAGTTTTTGCCCTGCGGGTGCTGTTTGGATGGATGCGTCAGGCGCTTGATAGCCAAAATATTTAGCGACTTCCTCAGCTTTTTCACCTTGAAAGACGACCTTTCCTGACGTGTAAACTGAAATCATCACCTTATCTACTTTGGCTGCAAATGTGATATAGGGATTTTTACTGGCAACTTGCTGGCTATTAAATGTTTTTATAAGTTTCTGCAAAGCTGCCTCTTTTAAAGTTATAACAACTGTACTCATAGTCCCATTTTATCATAAAACCAAAGGCTATGCTCAAATAGATAGCCAAAGTCTTGTTTTTTCTCCTAGTATTTTACGAAATGGCTATTTTACGGTATAATGTCAAGGAGGTGACTATATGAAAAGTAAAAATCGGTATAAGTTTGTTTTTGGAGAAAAGACAATTACCTTGACGACAGATCAAGATAATCTCTTTATGGAAGAAGTCGAAAGAGTTGCAAAAGAAAAATACGCCGCTATTAAAGAAAAATTACCCCAAGCTGATGATGAAATGGTTGCTATTTTAATGGCTATCAATTCCCTTTCAACTCAGCTTAGCCGTGAAATAGAAGTTGAAAAAATGGAGAAAGAGTTAATGGCGCTTCGCTCGGAAACGATTGTTGACATCAAGGAGAAAGCCAGTAAATCAGACGCTAACGAGGATTAAGTATGATATCTGCTATTCTTCTAATCGTTTTTATTTGGCAGTTTTACATTGGGTATGCGCGCGGAATTGTTCTGCAAACCTACTACCTTGTGGCTAGTGTGTTGTCGCTTGTTATTGCGGGGCAGTTCTATCAACCCTTGGCAGATAGGCTGACCTTGTGGCTTCCCTATGCCAATGCGGTTCAAGGCGCGACCATGGCGTTTTGGCGGGATGTGCCTCTCTTTGATTTGGACCAAGTTTATTATGCAGGGGCTGCCTTTACCGCTATTTACAGTCTAGCTTATCTGACTTTTCGTTTGCTGGGTGTTTTTGTTCATTTGGCACCTGTTAATCGTTGGGACAATGTTGGTGCTAATGTCGTGAGCGGTGTTTTTTCGGTGCTGGTTACGATGATGTTTTTCAGCTTGGTTTTGACCTTGCTGACAACCGTTCCATTGAGTTTAGTGCAAAATACCCTCTCAGGCAGTGGATTGGTCCGATTTTTAGTGGACTCTTTTTACCCATTTGTCAACAGTATCAAAGATTTGTGGGCAGGGTCTGTTTTGAATTAATAAAGGGCTTTAGCCCTTATTTTTATAGGATAAGAAAGCATGAATACAAGAATTTTAGAACAGTTAGAATTTGATAAAGTCAAGCAACTTTTCGAAAGTTACTTGCAAACCGAGCAAGGGCAAGAGGAGTTGCACAAATTAGAACCAATGACAGAGGCTGACCGTATCTTGCGTTCTTTTGATGAAATGTCAGATATGGAGCAGATTTTCATTGAACATCATTCCTTTGGTATGGGCAGTTTGCGTGATGTTTCTGAGAGCATGCGCCGTCTGGAATTAGAAGCAGATGTTAACATTTCAGAAATCATCGATATCAAGAAAGTCTTGCAAGTGTCTGCAGAGGTCAAACATTTTTACAATGATTTGGAAAATGTCGAGTTGACAGCTCTAAATACCTTATTTGATAAGCTTGAACTGCTTCCAAGTTTACAGGGAAGTTTACAGGCTATCAACGATGGCGGGTTTATTGAAAACTTCGCCAGTGCTGAATTGGGCAGGATTCGTCGTCAAATCAATCACAGTGAGAGTCGTGTGCGTCAGATTTTGCAAGATATTTTGAAAAAACAAGCTGACCATTTGACAGAAACCTTGCTTGCTAGCCGTAATGGCCGTGCGGTTTTGCCTGTGAAAAATACCTACCGCAACCGTATTTCTGGGGTTGTGCATGATATTTCAGCATCTGGAAGCACAGTTTATATTGAGCCACGCGCTGTGGTGCAATTAAACGAAGAAATCACACAATTGCGCGCTGACGAACGCCACGAAATGGCACGTATTTTACGCGAATTGTCCAATATGCTTCGCCCGCATACCCAAATCATTCGCAACAATGCTTGGGTGCTAGGGCATTTGGACTTTGTGCGCGCCAAATTCTTATTTATGCAAGAGCGTCGCGCTGTGGTGCCACAATTATCAAGCGATAAGACCGTTCAACTCTTGCAAGCCCGTCACCCACTCTTGCTCAATCCTGTTGCCAATGACCTTCATTTTATGCAGGAATTGACGATTATAGTCATCACGGGTCCCAATACAGGTGGTAAGACAGTTATGTTGAAAACCTTGGGCTTGGCACAATTGATGGCACAATCAGGTTTGCCGATTTTAGCCGATAAAGGCAGCAAGGTTGCTATTTTCAAGGAAATTTTTACAGATATTGGTGATGAGCAATCTATTGAGCAGAGCTTGTCAACCTTTTCAAGCCACATGACCAATATCGTTAGTATTTTAGACCAAGCTGATAAAGATAGCCTTGTTTTGGTCGATGAATTGGGTGCTGGTACGGACCCACAAGAAGGGGCTAGCCTAGCCATGGCGATTTTGGAGCACTTGCGTTTGTTGGAAGTCAAAACCATGGCAACCACCCACTATCCAGAGTTAAAAGCCTACGGCATCGAAACGGATTTTGTTGAAAATGCAAGCATGGAATTTGATACGGACACACTCAGTCCAACCTACCATTTCATGCAAGGGGTTCCTGGACGTTCAAACGCCTTTGAAATTGCTCGCCGTCTTGGTTTGGCAGAAATTATTGTCAATGAAGCAGAGCGATTGACGGATTCAGATACCGATGTTAACCGCATCATCGAACGTTTGGAAGCTCAGACGCGTGAAAGCCGCAAACGCCTGGACCACATCAAAGAAGTGGAGCAAGAAAATCTCAAATTCAACCGTGCAGTCAAGAAGCTTTACAATGAATTTTCACACGCCAAGGACAAGGAGTTGGAAAAGGCCAGCGTCAAAGCACAGGAAATTGTAGACAAAGCGATGGCAGAAAGCGAAGCTATTCTCAAAAATCTGCATGAAAAAGCACGCTTAAAACCACATGAAGTCATCGAAGCCAAAAGCCAGCTGAAAAAATTGGCGCCTGAGGTTGATTTGTCTAAAAATAAGGTTCTCAAGAAAGCCAAGAAATTACGCGCGCCGCGCGTGGGTGATGATATCATCGTGACGGCTTACGGACAACGGGGTACTTTGACCAATAAAGTCAAAGATGGCAAATGGGAAGCTCAGATTGGCTTGATTAAGATGACTTTGAAAGAGGACGAATTTACCCTTGTCAAAGTCCAAGAGGAAGCTCAAAAACCGAAGAAAAAACAAGTCAATGTGGTTAAGAAAAGCCAAAAAAGCACAGGACCGCGTGCTAGATTGGATTTGCGAGGCAAACGTTACGAAGAAGCCATGCAAGAATTGGATGAGTTTATCGACCAAGCCTTGCTTAATAATATGGCGCAGGTGGACATTATTCACGGTATCGGAACGGGTGTTATCCGTGAGGGTGTTACCAAATACCTTCGCCGTAACAAACACGTGAAATCATTTGGATACGCTCCGCAAAACGCAGGCGGTAGCGGTTGTACCATTGCTAATTTAGGTTAAACAAAAAAATCTCTCTAACGGCATCGCTAGGGAGATTTTGTGATGATTAAAAAAGAAAGAGCAATGCCCCGCAAGCAAGTCCGATGAGAAAACCTGCCGTGACATCGCGTGGATAGTGGACGCCCCCAAGCACACGGCAAAAAGTTAAAAGGAGGGACAGAAGTAAGCAGATGCTGCCCAAGATGATATTCAGTCGTAAGACAGCCATGCTGATAATGGTCGCTGAAAAAACGTGACGGCTTGGAAAAGATTGCCCCTTGGTATTTTTAGCAATCAAAGGAGTAATGGCCCATGCCTCGTAGGGACGTGGGACGTTGAGGCGTTTTCTAATGACGGACACCAGCACAAAAGCAAGAGCTGGGATAAGGATAAAAGCCATTAGACGCTTGGGAGCTTGCCACCAAAGATAGATAAGTAAGATAGGATAGATGAGGTACATTATCTTGGTGACGAGGCTATTGCTTAAGCGTAAGCAGCGAATGGATGCGGGTCTTTTTCGGATAGGTTGCGTTAGCCGTTGGTAAAAATCTGCGTAATCTTTCATGGTTTGTCCTTAATTGAGATGATAATAGCATTATATCACGGAAAACGTAGCAATTACTTGTCAAACGCTAAAGTTTCCCGTAAAATAGGCACATAGACTATTAGAAAAGGAAAAAAGAACTGACGTCTTGGCAGTTCTCGGTAAGATTATGGCACATATCGTGACAGATGCAACATTTGAAGCAGAAACAAACGAAGGGCTTGTCCTAGTGGACTTTTGGGCAACTTGGTGTGGTCCATGCTTGATGCAAGCCCCAATTTTAGACCAATTATCAGAAGAAATCGATGAAGATGTTCTTAAAATCGTTAAAATCGATGTGGACGAAAACCCAAATACCGCACAAGAATTTGGTATCATGTCAATCCCAACCTTGTTATTCAAGAAAGATGGCAAAGTGGTTAAACAAGTAGCTGGGGTTCACACCAAAGAACAAATCAAAGACATCGTCGCAGAATTAAGCTAATCATAAAAGTCGGGATTTTCCTGACTTTTTTTGTTCATATGGCTTGATTTAGAGTGCACTCAAAGGATTATAATAACGGTGTCAATCAAATAGAAAGTGTTTTCACACTTTTGGCGCTTACTCGTTTGGGACGCGGATAAGTGAGCGTTTTGTCCCAATATCAATATTAAGAAAGGAGGGGCTCACTTGTCATCATGTTGATGGCAAGCAAAGCCTGTATTTACAATGAAAACTGCCATTTTTGAAAAAGCTGGTCTGATGACTATTGAAGAGGTACCAAAACCACAATTACAAGCCGATGATGATGTCATTATCAAAGTCGTTCGTGCTTGCGTGTGTGGTTCTGACCTCTGGGCTTATGCCAATGGAGATAAAAAAGCAGCGCATTCGGTCAATTCAGGTCATGAAGCGCTTGGTATTGTCGAAGAAGTTGGCCCTGCCATTACTACTGTTCAACCTGGTGATTTTGTCATCGTGCCATTTACTCACGGTTGTGGGGAATGTGATGCTTGCCGTGCTGGTTTTGACGGAACGTGTGATAACCACCCTGGCTATACAAACTGGTCTTCTGGTTTCCAATCAGAATATGTTCGCTTCCACTATGCTAACTGGGCTTTGATTAAAATCCCTGGGCAACCGTCTGATTATTCAGAAGGTATGGTGAAATCACTCCTTACTTTGGCTGATGTTATGCCAACAGGTTATCATGCTGCGCGTGTTGCTGACGTTAAGCCAGGCGACAAGGTCGTTGTTATCGGTGATGGTGCCGTTGGTCAATGTGCGGTTATTGCGGCCAAAATGCGCGGGGCTTCTCAGATTATCTTGATGAGCCGACATGAGGACCGTCAGCAAATGGCTTTGGCTTCAGGTGCTAATGCTGTCGTTGCTGAACGTGGCGAAGAAGGTATTGCCAAGGTGCGTAACATTCTCGGTGGTGGTGCGGATGTTGCTCTAGAATGTGTCGGTACGGAAGCAGCTATTGACCAAGCTCTGGGAGTTCTCCACAACGGCGGTCGTGTTGGTTTTGTGGGTGTGCCCCATTACGATAATCGCCCACTTGGTTCAACCTTTTCACAAAACATTATCATCGGTGGTGGTTCAGCTTCTGTGACAACCTACGATAAGCAAATTCTTCTCAAGGCTGTTCTTGACGGGGATATCAATCCAGGCCGTGTCTTTACCCACACTTATTTTCTAGATGATATCAATCAAGCCTATCAAGATATGCGTGACCGCAAAGCCATTAAATCAATGCTAGTCATGGATTAAGTAGTTTCATTCAAAAAAATCCCTCATTTCCACCCACAAGTCATTTCGTTTACGAATAAATAAGTGGGAGGTATGATATGAGGGCTTTTCTTGTTTTAGGGTTATTGACATTAGCAGGCAGATGGTTTTTCTGCCGTGATAAAAAAGGCATTTCTGACAATATCCAATTCATCACCTTGCATGAATTGCTTAATAAAATGGATATGAAAGAAACGTTTTTGTTGTTTATCGGACGCTTGGAACAGGCTGAAACCCAAAGAGGTTTGGACCGTTTGGGACAGATGAACCAAACCGTTTATTTCTTAAATGTGAGTGAGATGGATGCTGTGCTTTATCAGGAATTTGCCAAGGTTTATCGCATTCAAGCGGCAACCCATTTTGCTCAGTTTAATGGCAAGCACCAGTTTGTGACGGCTAATGCCCTGACAGTTGATTTGGCGTATTTTAACTATCTTTAAATCTCCATTGGTTTGCTTTACGGTTTCTATAAGTAAACGTTTAGGTTTCATTAAGCTAGACCGCTTATACTATAATCATTCCTAATAAACTTTCTTTTTCATAGCAGTGGCTTTAATCACTGATTGAAGTTATTGTTTGGTGAGTGATAGGTATCCTAGCCTAGAACTCCCATAAATCTCCTAATGCACCTCAACGCTTGGCGTTGAGGTTTTTTGTGTCTATTGGGTCTTTTTAGACGTCAAATAGTTTTCTAATAATTTTTTCTGTGGGGTTGCCATGGGATAGTCGCTCAAAGCGTCTTTTTTCACCCAGCGCAGTTCTTTGCCTTTCGTCAATTGTGGTGAAGCGACGGTGCCTTCAATCAATGTGACGGTCCACTTTTGGTGGCTAAAGGTATGTTTAACAGGCGTGAAAGTGGCCGTACTCCAAGTTGGGTGTATGTGGTAACCTTCCTCAAAGTCTGCCTTTTTATCAGTTTGTTGGTCAGGCATTTCCAAGATAGGAAAAGACCAAAAGCCTCCTAGCAATCGTTCCTCGGTGTTTTTTTCCATGAGAAATTCCCCGTCAGCATTTCGGATGACAAAAGCAGTCAAATCAAGCGGTTTAGGCTTTTTCTTAGGCAATTTAATGGGGTATTTGTCATAGGTACCGTTTAGGTAAGCCGCACAGAAAAAGCGAATTGGTGATTCATGTGGTCGTGGGTTTTTGGCAGATTCAATGTCGGTTCCCAAATCCATCAAAGCTTGGTTAAAGTCCCCAGGACGGTCAGGGTCAATGAGTTTTTCCATCACAGCTTGAAAAATCTTCCGATTTTTAGGGTCACCGATATCGTAGTTAATTTCAAAAAGCCTAGCCATCACGCGCATCACGTTGCCATCCACAGCTGGTTCAGGCAGACCAAAAGCAATACTTGCAATAGCTCCAGACGTGTAAGGTCCAATTCCTTTCAAAGAAAGAATGTCCTTGTGGTTGGCTGGAAACTGCCCGCCAAATCGCATCATGATATCCTGTGCAGTTGCTTGCATATTGCGGACACGAGAATAATACCCCAGTCCTTCCCAAGCCTTCAAGAGCTTTTCTTCAGGAGCGTTTGCCAGACTTTCAATGGTGGGAAACCAATCTAAAAAGCGCTTGTAGTAGGGAATAACCGTGCGGACCTGTGTCTGTTGTAGCATGATTTCAGACACCCAAATCGCGTAAGGGTCCTTGGTTCGTCGCCAAGGCAAATCCCGTTTTTCTTGGTCGTACCAAGCCAACAAAGTGCGGCGAAAGGACAAAATGGTATCATCCTCCCACATCTCAATACCGTAATCTTTTAAATCAATCATGCGTTTATTGTATCAAAGTTTTTAGGCGGATAGTAGCAAAAGCGACTTATCGAAAAAAATAGACAAAAAAAGCAGCAAAATTCTTGACAATTGTAATCGGTTACATTATAATAAAAGTGTAAAGAAGGATGACAGATAAAACAAGATAAGGAGGTAATGATTCTTATGTTGAAACATCATGTCGCTCGGTATAAAAACGGAGATTAGTCTCCAACTTGGATTTAGGTAGGCAGGGATAACCTTATGAAGGTGGTGGACTATATGAGGTTTAATCTAGGACGCTATAAAAATGGTGATTAATCACCCTAATCGTAAACGAGAAATCTTGTAACAAAGTACATTGGAGGGATGCCTTATGTTGATGGTTAATGTAGGACGTTATAAGAATGGAGATCAATAACGGCATAAAACGACGTTATTTCTAAAGGGAGTGGTGCCATATTTTAGAAGAAATGGTGTTGGAAGCAGACGATTAGATACGGCTAGATGGAAAAAGCAACCGGTTGACTTTTTCGCTAGTAACAATAGTAATCGATAGGGCTTCTAATCATATTGCTTCCATGTTTGATAAGACAAAAGATAGATATGAAAGCAATTCATGTTAGGAGTTTTAAAGTAGAGCAAGTTAAGCCAAAGTGGCGACGAGTCAATCGCTCTTTTCGGATTAACAAACATTAGTAGGAGTGAGTCCAATGTAAAATGAGGCTTCTGATTTGAAAGAACCCACGGAGGTGCAATATGATGAAGATGAATGTAGGCCGTTATAAAAACGGTGACAATTAACTCTAGTGTACTCCCATGACAACTCTATGAGATATAAATAACCCTAAAAAAGCAATAGTGAAAATCACTTATTAATGACAATAACTTAAAAACGTTGACTAAAGAGCATTCTAGCTACTTTCTAGAGTGCTTTTTTGATGCTATCAAAGAAAAGTCTAGAAAAGCAAAATAGCAGTTCTAGTCTTTTTCTTTTGCGGGGCTTTTGTGATACCATAATAGAGATAATAACTGATCTTCGACAAGTACAAGGTGCAGTTCGTTCGTTTTTATGTTAGAATATTTCTGATACACCTAACAGATTTGTTAAGGACAGCTAACTTTTTCAATTGGTTTAAGGTAAGAAGGTATGGATACAGTATTTACGAGTAGAAATAAGATTAGGCTAATACTATTAGCGCTTGTTATGGCTATTCTAGTTGGTTTAGGCGCTATTGTGTTGCATGATCTTTTTGATTTTCTTTGGGAAGACATTTTACACACCGTGCCAGCGCTGCAACGTAGCGGCATTGTTTTGGTTTCTGGTTTGCTAAGTGCTTTGGGGTGGTATTTTCTTCAGAGGCAAGGAAGACGTCTAATTCCTTTGAAAAAGCAAATTTCACCTCAATCAGAAATAGAAGAATATCCCCCTTTTTGGCGACAATTAGGGCATTTGTTTTTGCAAGTTATCACGGTTGGTATGGGGGCGCCTGTTGGTAAAGAAGTGGCTCCGCGTGAATTAGGGAGTTTGTTCTCAACGCATTTGGTTAGAAAAATTCCGCTAGATAGTGACCAGCGTTCGGTTTTGGTGGCGAGTTCGGCGGCAGCAGGTTTAGCAGCCATTTACCAAATTCCTTTTGCCAGCTTGATATTTGTCTTTGAAGTGCTTGGCATTCCTTTGACGGCTATAAATGTGGTGGTGGCTTTCATCACGACTTATGGAGCGACAGCTATTGCCCACTTGAGAATTAGCGATGCACCGCTTTACCATGTCAATCCTCAGCCTGTGACTTGGGTGACTTTTGTGGTGACGGTTATTTTAACCTTTGCGACCATACCTGTGGCGCGTTTGTTTAGCCGTATTAGTAAACACGCCAGCCAAAATCGCACCAAAGATAGTCGCATTTTATGGCAATTGCCTTTGGTTTTTGTCCTTCTTGCTGTGCAAAGTTATCGTTTTCCAGAATTGCTGGGGAATGGGGCACCTTTGGTGCAAGCTGGATTTGACAGCTTGAGTTTGCCTGATGCCTTGGTTTTATTTACATGTAAATACGCCATTGTCTTACTTTGCTTGAGATTTGGGTCTTACGGTGGGACAATGACGCCATCGATTTCACTGGGAGTTGCTTTTGGAGAGGTGGTGTGCTTGGTGGCTGCTCTTTTTGGTTTTAATGACCCATCTCAAATCTATCTAGCCGTTGCTGCTTGTAGTTTCTTGGGAATTACCATGAATGCACCGCTAACAGCAGGTATGATTGTCTATTCTTTTATTGGTTTTCCAAAAACCTATCTCTTTCCTGTTTTGTTAAGCATTGGCTTGTTGCTGCTTATCAAATGCCGTAGAGATGCCAGTAAGGATACTGAATCAGAAACCTTTATCCCTTTACCTGACGGTTCACAATTGCATTATCAGATTGTCGGTGAGGGTGAAACCTTAGTCTTTTTACACGGTAATAACGGCAATTACCATTACTTTAGCAAACAAATTCCTTATTTCTCTCAAAAATACCAGTTGGTTTTGTTTGACAGCAGAGGTCATGGGCAATCAACTAATGAAAAGGCGGTCAATTCCTTTGATTTGATGGCAGATGATATTGCTTATGCGCTGAAGGAATTGGGCATCGACAAGGCTATTTTCATTGGTTATAGTGACGGGGCAAACTTGGCTTTGACTATTGCTTTGAAATACTCTGACTTGGTGACAGGTTTGGTCTTAAATGCTGGAAACATTCGCCTGTATGGTGAGAAATGGTATGCTGGATTGTCCACACACGTTTTGTACCGTGTGATGAAGCGATTGTTGCCGTATTTCCCACAATTGGAAAATTATATGATAAATATGCGTTTGATGATGGAGGATATGCCCATTCATCTGAATGATTTAGCTCGTGTTACCGTTCCATCCTTGGTCTTGATTGGTGGATGGGACTTGATTTCTTATGAGCATTCGCTTGAAATTGCTAATCATCTTGGTAATGGTCATTTGGTTTCAGTACCATTTCGTCTGCACAATATGGCTTACCTCAGTCCCAAACGTTTTAATAAGGAAGTGAATCACTTTTTGACGCAACTAGAGGAGAATAAGAACGCATGAAGAAAGTCATCAATTTTTTCAAAACCAATGAATCCAAGATCAAAATAGGATTTAGTTTATCGATTTTCATCTTGGTTTTAGTCGAATTTTTCCGATTGTCTAAAACCATTTCGTGGCCGACCTTACAGTCAGCCTTTGCTAGCATTCCCCCTTTCAATATCGTTCTAATGATTTTGATTGGCTTAGTGGCCGTTATGCCGATGATTGGTTATGACGTTATTTTCAACCGTTTGCTTGGGACGTCGCACTCTAAAAAGTACATTATTGAAAATAGTTGGAGTATCAACACCATAAATAATATGATTGGTTTTGGTGGAATTATAGATGTTGGTTTGCGTCTAGCCTTGTACAGTGACGGCATTGACAACGGGAAAAGCATCAAGGTCTTGTCCCGTCTGCTCCCTTATTTTAGCTCTGGTTTGTCTGTCTTATCCACAGTGATTTTGCTGTTTGCAGGGTTGTTCACAGAAGGCTCCTATCTACACCGTTTTTTGATTATTTTTGTGGTAGCAGCCTTTTATTTCCCAGTCGTCTTGTGGATATCATCAAGGGAAAACCTCACCTTTTTTGGTAATGTTGAGCGAAAGGTGCGTTTGGAATTAACTTTGATTTCTGTTTTGGAATGGTCAGGTTGTGTTGGGTCATTCCTTGCAGTTGGGTATTTGATGGGCTTCCATTTTTCAATTGTCCAAGTTGCTGGAGCTTACATCTTAGCCATTTTGTTTGGGATGATTTCTTTCATTCCTGGTGGAATCGGAAGTTTTGATTTGACTATGATGACAGCTTTGACCATGATGGGATTTGCCAGCACTGACGTAATTTTGTGGACCTTGCTTTACCGTATGGTTTACGATATTTTGCCATTTGCCCTTGGGGTGGTGCTATTTGTTAAAAATCTTGGTAAAACCATCAACGACCACTACAAAGGCATTCCAAAAGAATTAACCGTTACTTTGCTAAGACGTTTGATTTATGGTTTGGTGGTTTTGTTTGGGATTTTCCTCGTGTTATCAGCTACCATTCCAGAGAAGGTCAATCAAATTCACTGGTTGAAACAGATGAATCCTATTCATGCCAACCTCATTTGGCAATTTCCAAGTATCTTAATCGGAAGTCTTTACATTCTTTTAGGGCGTTCTTTGTTAGAGCGCGTGCGTCAAGCACTGCCTTTTGGCATTGGGCTCATTTTCGTGTCGCTTATTTGGATAAATGCCAAATCCTTTAGCAATTTCACGTCGCTTTATTTGATTATCTTGTTACTGTTATTGGTTTTCTTCAAAAATAACCTGACTGTTGACCGTTTGATTTATTCTTGGGAATCCTTGCTGAAAGATAGCGTGATTTTTCTAGGCTTAATCATTAGCTACCTTTTCCTAGGCATGCCGCATTATTTGATTCATCACAAAGAAATTTTACAGCTTAATAAATTTGCCATTTCTTTCCTTGGAACGATTATTGTCGTGGGTATTTGCTACACGATTATCGTGCACCTTTTGCGAAAGAGCTCTAAGAAACTAGGCGAGTCTTTCGATGCGGAAGCCTATCGTCAGTTTTTGGACACACATGGCAACACCTCTGATAGCTTTTTACCATTCTTGGGGGACAAGCAGCTGTTTTGGTACCCTAATAAACCAGAAGCAAGTGTTGTGCTTCAATTTTCACTGGATAATAACAAAGCCGTGGTGATGGGCGAGCCGATTGGCGATAAGGACAACTTCCAGCCTGCTATCAACGCCTTTATCCGAGCAGCTAGGGACCTCAATTATTCGCCAGTCTTTTATGAAATCGGTCAAGAATTGACCCTCTACCTGCATGAATGTGGGTTTGAATTCATGAAATTTGGGGAGTCTGCTTTGGTTCATCTGCAAGATTTCACTTTGACGGGTAAAAGCAGCAAGAGCTTCCGCCGTGCCCTTAACTTTGTGGAAAAAGAAGGCTTCACATTTGATATTATCCAACCGCCTTATGCGCCTGAGCTAATCACACAGCTTCGCAGCATTTCAGATTCGTGGCTGGATGGCCGTCAGGAAAAAGGCTTCTCACTAGGTTTTTTCAAGGAAGATTACTTGCAAATGACGCCGATAGCTTTGGTACGTAATGACAAAGGAAAAATCGTGGCTTTTGCCAACATTATCCTAGCTGAAGAAGAATCTGTTGTTACCGTTGATTTAATGCGTTATGACAAGGAAGAAAGCCCATCTGGCGTTATGGATTACCTCTTTATTTCTCTCTTCTTGCACTACAAGGAAGAAGGCTACCGCTACTTTGATTTGGGCATGGCGCCGCTATCAAATGTGGGAATCAATAAAGACAGTTTTATCCAAGAACGCATTGGTTTCCTTGTTTATTCCTTCACGTCACGTTTTTACTCGTTTGAAGGATTGCGTAAATACAAGCAAAAATTTGCACCAGAATGGCAACCACGCTACATTAGTTACATGAAATCATCATGGTTAGCCTGTGATTTATTAGCGATTTACCGTATTGACAATCGCACACTAGACCAAGATTAACGTATCCAACCTCTTGCTCTTATGCCTGTTGGGCAGAGTTTAGAGGTGGGTACGTTTTTTTTAAAATATCAGAACCTATGTCTTTACTTTTTATGTGAAAAGTTGTAATATGCCTATGTAATTTTGTTTGCTAATTTATTTATTAAAAGAGAGGATATTTATTATGTTAGGACATGACATTTTGAATGATCCTTTTTTGAATAAGGGAACTGCTTTTACTTTGGAAGAACGTAAAGAACTTGGTTTAGTTGGTTTACTTCCTCCAAAAGTTCAAACCATAGAAGAACAAGCAGAACAAGCGTATGCTCACTATCAACGTAAATCATCGATTTGGAAAAACGCCATTTCTTGATGGAATTTTTCAACACAAATAGAACCTTGTTCTACTATTTGTTTAACGAACACGTTGTTGAATTTAACCCAATTGTTTACGATCCAGTTATTGCAGAATCTATCGAACAATACAGTGATTTGTTTGTTGATCCGCAATATGCGGCTTTCCTTTCTGTTGAACACCCTGAAGACATTCTTGATACCCTTAAAAATGCAGCAGGCGATCGTAATATCCGCCTTATCGTTGTAACCGATGCAGAAGGTATTTTAGGTATTGGTGACTGGGGTACACAAGGTGTGGATATTTCAGTCGGAAAATTGATGATTTACACAGCAGCAGGTATTGACCCTAAAACGGTTTTACCAGTTGTCATTGACGCTGGTACAGACCGCGAAGAATTATTAAACAACCCATTTTATCTAGGAAATCGCCACAAACGTATCCGTGGTGAAGCTTACTACGACTTTATCGACCAATTTGTTAAAGAAGCTGAAGATTTGTTCCCTGATTTGTACTTGCACTGGGAAGATTTCGGACGTAGCAATGCGTCTGTTATCCTTAACAAATACAAAGATAAAATCCCAACATTCAACGACGATATCCAAGGAACTGGTATCATTACTCTAGCAGGTATCTATGGTGCGCTTGATATCACTGGTGAAAAATTAACAGACCAACGTTACTTTTGCTTCGGTGGAGGAACAGCGGGTGCAGGTATTGCCCACCGCGTTCTTTTGGAAATGATGGAACAAGGCCTTACAGAAGAAGAAGCTTACAGTCGTTTCTACATGGTAGATAAACAAGGTTTGCTCTCTGATGACATGGATGATTTGACACCAGAACAAAAACCATTTGCACGTAAACGTTCAGAATTTGAAAACAGCGAAGAATTAACCGAACTTTCAAAAGTGGTCAAAGCGATCAAACCAACTATTCTTGTCGGTACGTCAACACAACCTGGTACCTTTACACAAGAAATCGTTGAAGATATGTGCAGCTTTACAGAACGCCCAATCATCTTCCCATTGAGTAACCCAACTAAATTGGCTGAAGCAACTGCTGAGGATTTGATTCGTTGGTCAGATGGTAAAGCCTTCGTTGCGACTGGTATTCCAGTAGCAGATGTAGAATACAAAGGTGTTTGTTACCAAATCGGTCAAGCTAACAATGCCTTGATTTACCCAGGTCTTGGTCTAGGGGTTATGGCTTCTAAAGCAAAATTATTGACTGATAAAATGATTGGTGCAGCAGCTCACTCACTTAGTGGTTTGGTTGACTCAGGTAAACCAGGAGCACCTGTCTTGCCACCAGTTTCTCGCTTGACAGAGTTCTCTATCTACGTTGCCAATGCCGTAGCCAAAACAGCACAAGAAGAAGGTTTGGCACAAGTTGACGGTGATATGGAAAAAGCCGTTCAAGACATTAAATGGTATCCTAACTACTAATTTAGGGGGTATCAGGAGATGAGTATTTTAACATCAATTGAAAATATTTTACCCATTATCTTTATCATTGCCCTAGGTTTTTACCTCAATGAAAAAGGCTGGTTTGGACCAGACTTTGGTGGGAATGTTTCTAAACTTGTGATGAACATTGTTTTACCTGCCTCAATCTTTGTATCGGTTTTGAAATACTTGACCTTAGATAAATCTCTTGCACATTCTAGGATAATATAGTATAATTATTTATTGTGAGTATGCCTCACTTACTCGTGTCCAAGGATGCGAGTCATTAGACCAAAAGGAGGAAATATCAATGGCTAAATACGAAATTCTTTATATTATTCGTCCAAACATTGAAGAAGAAGCTAAAAATGCTTTGGTAGCACGTTTTGACTCTATCTTGACTGACAACGGTGCGACTGTTGTAGAATCAAAAGACTGGGAAAAACGTCGTCTTGCATATGAAATCAAAGATTTCCGTGAAGGACTTTACCACATTGTCAATGTTGAAGCTGAAAACGCTGAAGCTCTTAACGAGTTTGACCGTCTTTCAAAAATCAACGGCGACATTCTTCGTCACATGATTGTTAAACTTGACGCGTAAGAAGGTGTGTTATGATAAATAATGTAGTACTTGTTGGTCGTATGACCCGCGATGCAGAACTTCGTTACACCCCATCAAATCAAGCTGTTGCGACTTTTACCCTAGCGGTAAACCGCAACTTTAAAAACCAAAATGGTGAACGCGAAGCTGACTTTATCAACTGTGTGATTTGGCGTCAGCAAGCAGAAAACCTGTCTAATTGGGCTAAAAAAGGCACATTGGTTGGTATTACAGGACGTATTCAAACCCGTCACTATGAAAACCAACAAGGTCAACGCGTTTACGTAACAGAAGTAATTGCAGATAATTTCCAAATCTTGGAAAGTCGTGCTACACGTGAAGGCCAATCAGGTGGTTCTTACAATGCTGGTTACAATAACCAACCATCATTTGGGGATAATTCACATGATAGTGGTTTTTCATCACAACCTTCACAACAAACACCAAATTTTGGTCGCGACGAAAGCCCATTTGGCAATTCAAACCCAATGGACATTTCAGACGACGACCTTCCATTCTAAAGTATGGAATGACCAAGTTTATCGGACTTGAAACACTATAATATAAAGGAGAATACACATGGCTCAACAACGTCGTGGCGGATTCAAACGCCGTAAAAAAGTTGATTACATCGCAGCTAACAAAATTGAATATGTTGATTACAAAGATACTGAGCTTCTTAGCCGTTTCGTATCAGAACGTGGTAAAATTCTTCCACGTCGTGTTACTGGAACATCAGCTAAAAACCAACGTAAAGTAACAACAGCTATCAAACGCGCTCGCGTTATGGCTCTTATGCCATTCGTAAACGAAGACTAATTCGTTGTGATGACGCTAAAAACGACTTCCTTGTGAAGTCGTTTTTTGTATGATCAAAAGCATCAAAAAAACCTCTCACTTTTTAAAAGTGAGGGGTTTGACTGTTAAGCTTGTGGCGTCATAGCGCTAAGGATGTTGTAGCGTTTTTGAAGATAATGACGTCCAAGTAGAGCAGCAGCTCCGATGATAAGCATGACAACTGCTGGCAATTGTGGGTTGAGGGCAAGTGGTAAGAAGGCTGTTGCCGTGTAAACCAATACCCAAGCCATCATTGAAAGTCCGATAACAAGGATGGTTTTACCAAAGCCAGGACGCTCGCTTTTTGGTTTGCCAGCGTGGCGGTAAATAAAGTAGTAAGTGACATACATAGCAGCCCCACCACCAAAACCAAGGGCGATAAGTGAGAGCAAACCAAAGCTTGTTGCTGACGTGCTAAAGAAAGCCATAACAGCATTTAAAAGGGCTACGACGCCGATGAATAATAGTGATGTATCCAACCACATCAACCAAGGGTTATCGTTTTTCTTTTTGTTAGCGTCTTGGGTTTCTGATTCTTGTGTTGTGAAAGAAGCAGCCCAAGTTGTTGGTGCGCCAAGAAGTGAACGGGCGGTAATCCCTTTTTTCTGATTTTCAACGATGGTTGGTAAAACATCTGCTAAAATAGCTTTGATTTCCTCATCTGATTTGCCATCACGAATCAACTGATTGGTAGCAATGTGAATGAATTCTTGATTCTTTTTAGTAAGCTGATTGAGATCCATTAGGTCTATTCTCCTGTTTTTTGAAATAACAAATGATTAAGTGTATCCAGTAATGTCTTTACATCAAGAGAAATTACTAGTTAGAGAAAACAAATGATTTACTTTCTCTAACTAGTAAACACCCTGCGTCAAATGATTAGGATTTAACAAGAGGGTGTGGGGCAATTCATTCATTAGAACCACTTCTTTCTAAAGAAGTAAATCACGACAGCGGCACTCATAGAAGCGGCGATAAAGACGATGTACCAAAAGGCATGAGGTAAACCGTTTAGCGGTAGCCAGTTGTTTTGGAAGTTCATACCATAAGCTGAGAAGATTACGGTTGGAATATCCAAAATCATGGTCATGAGGGCGAGTGTCTTCATGATGGTGTTCTGGTTGTTGTTGATGATAGAGGCTGTTGTTTCGGTCATGGCATTCAAGACATTTTCGTAAATGCCAGCCATTTCGATGGCCTGTTGCGTTTCAATCAAGGTGTCTTCCAGCAAATCTTCGTCTTCAATGTACTTTTTCAAAGAACTGTTGCTGCTTGAGAGTTTCTTGACAATACGCTCGTTGAATTTTAGAGACGCTTTCAAGTACACGATAGATTTTTCCAACTCCATCATGTCGATGAGTTGCTCATTGCGTGTGGCATTTTCCAGTTCGGCTTCGATACGGTCGCTTTGGCGGTCGATAGAACGAAGAGCAGTTAGGAAAAGCTCAGCATTGCGATAAAGCAATTGGAAAACAAAGCGTGTTTTCATGAAAGTGTAGAAATTTTTCGCACGGCGATTGAAAAAGTTGTCAAAAAGGGTCAACTCTTGCAGACAAGTCGTAATAACGGCATTTTCTGTCACGATAATTCCCAAAGGAATGGTGACGTAGTAACTTTTGTTGTTCCTCTCTTCATAGGTCGGTACGTCAACGATGATGAGAGTGTAGTTGTCCTCAACGGCAATACGTGAGGTTTCTTCGAGGTCAAGTGGTGCACGTAGGTCAGTGATATCAATGTTGAACTGTTCAGACAGCCTCACTGATTCTTCCTGGGAGGGGTTAACCAAGTTAATCCAAGCGCCTGGCTCGAATGTATTGATTTCTTTAAATTCTAACGCTGTTGATAGAAACATTTGTTCCATAAAAACAACCCCTCCTTTTTACCTGAGATACAGGATTTGACATTTCTTTCACTATCAGCCAAATCGTGTTCTAAATTTTTAGCCTGTAAAAAGACACTGTTTTTCATAACGAAAAAAGGAAAATTTACATACTCTCCTATTATACTACAATTCGGAGTTTTTTGGGAAAGTAAGTCACAGAAAATTTGTTATAATGAAGATGGAACATGTGGAAATGCCTAATTAGAAAGGATTATCAGTTCTTATTAGAGGTGCGCTACTATTGAGATATGGCGGCGGACTGGAACTGCTGGTTGAGAAATATGCAAGAAAAACTAACGATTCGTGGGGCGCGTGCCCACAATTTGAAAAATGTTAATGTGGATATTCCTAGGGATAAGCTGGTTGTGGTGACAGGCTTGTCTGGATCGGGAAAGTCGAGTTTGGCATTTGATACGATTTACGCAGAAGGGCAACGCCGCTATGTGGAAAGCTTGTCAGCTTATGCCCGTATGTTTCTTGGTAACATGGAAAAACCAGATGTGGATTCGATTGAGGGGCTTAGCCCTGCCATTTCCATTGACCAAAAAACTACCAGTAAAAACCCTCGTTCAACGGTGGGAACGACAACGGAAATCAATGATTATTTGCGTTTGTTGTACGCGCGTGTAGGGACGCCTTATTGTATCAATGGGCATGGACCGATTAAGGCTTCGTCTGTTGAGCAAATCGTGGATCAAGTCCTAGCCTTGCCTGAGCGGACACGGATGCAGATTTTGGCACCTATTGTTCGTCGTAAAAAAGGGCAACACAAGACCATTTTTAGTCGCATTCAAAAGGATGGTTATGTGCGTGCTAGAGTCGATAGAGATGTTTACGAGGTCTCAGAAGTCCCTGAGTTGTCTAAGAACAAGCAACATAATATCGAAATCATTGTGGATCGCTTGATTAACAAAGAAGGCATTCGGTCGCGTTTGTTTGATTCGGTCGAATCAGCCCTTCGTTTGGCTGATGGTTATGTCATCATTGACACCATGGATGGCAATGAATTGCTCTTTTCAGAACATTATTCCTGCCCTGTTTGTGGGTTTACCGTGCCAGAATTGGAACCTCGCCTCTTTTCATTTAATGCGCCTTTTGGGTCATGTCCGACCTGTGATGGCTTAGGAATTAAATTAGAAGTGGATGTGGATTTGGTGGTGCCTGACCGTCACAAGACGCTGCGTGAAGGGGCACTCGCTCCGTGGAATCCCATTTCGTCACAATATTACCCAACCATGTTGGAGCAAGCTATGGAAGCCTTTGGCGTGGATATGGATACGCCTTTTGAGGATTTGAGCGAGGACGACCAGAACCTTGTCTTATATGGTTCAGGTGAGCGTGAATTTCATTTTCACTATGTCAATGATTTTGGTGGCGAACGCAACATTGATATTCCTTTTGAAGGGGTTGTCAACAATGTTAACCGCCGTTACCATGAAACCAATAGTGACTTCACCCGCAAGGTCATGAAAGAATACATGAACGAATTGACCTGTGCAGCTTGTCATGGTTACCGTTTGAACCCGCAAGCCCTCAGTGTACGCGTGGGTGGTGAAGATGGCTTGAACATTGGGCAAGTGTCTGATTTGTCTGTGTCTGACCATTTGGAACACTTGAAACACTTGGAACTTTCTGAAAATGAAAGTGTCATTGCCAAACCTATCTTAAAAGAAATCAAAGACCGTTTGACTTTCTTAAACAATGTTGGTTTGAATTATTTGACCTTGTCACGTTCGGCAGGGACTTTGTCTGGTGGGGAAAGCCAACGCATTCGCCTAGCAACGCAAATTGGTTCCAACCTTTCTGGTGTGCTTTACGTTCTTGACGAGCCTTCAATTGGCTTGCACCAAAGGGACAATGACCGCTTGATTTCTAGTTTGAAGAAAATGCGTGATTTGGGCAATACCTTGATTGTTGTGGAACACGATGAGGACACCATGCGTCAGGCGGATTGGTTGATTGATGTGGGGCCAGGAGCAGGAGCCTTTGGCGGTGAAATCGTTGCTTCAGGTACCCCAGAAGAAGTGGCCAAGGACCCCAATTCCATCACGGGCTTGTATTTGTCAGGGAAAAAAGCTATTCCTGTGCCGACAGAACGCCGTCAAGGCAATGGGCGTTTCTTGTCTATCAAGGGAGCTAGTGAAAATAACCTGAAAAACATTGACGTTGATTTTCCTTTGGGAACCTTTATTGCCGTGACAGGTGTGTCAGGTTCTGGAAAATCGACCTTGGTAAATGGCATTTTGAAAAAAGCTGTCGCCCAAAAATTAAATCGTAATGCTGCCAAACCTGGCAAACACCGTGCCCTAGAAGGTGTGGAATACGTTGACCGCTTGATTGACATTGACCAAAGCCCTATCGGAAGAACACCGCGGTCAAACCCAGCTACTTATACAGGTGTATTTGATGATATTCGCGATTTATTTGCCCAAACCAACGAAGCCAAAATTCGTGGTTACAAAAAAGGACGGTTCTCATTTAATATCAAGGGTGGACGTTGTGAAGCCTGCTCGGGTGATGGGATTATCAAGATTGAAATGCACTTCTTGCCTGATGTTTACGTGCCTTGTGAGGTTTGTCATGGGACACGTTACAACAGTGAAACCCTAGAAGTTCGTTACAAGGATAAAAATATTGCCGAAGTTCTTGAAATGACAGTCAATGACGCGGTAGAATTCTTTGCAGCCATTCCTAAAATTGCTCGGAAACTGCAAACGATTAAAGACGTGGGGCTTGGCTACATCACTTTGGGACAATCGGCAACCACTTTATCAGGTGGGGAAGCCCAACGCATGAAGTTGGCAAGTGAATTGCACAAACGTTCAACAGGTAAGAGTTTGTATGTTCTTGATGAGCCAACCACGGGTTTACATACGGATGATATTGCACGCTTGCTTCAAGTTCTCCAACGTTTTGTGGATGATGGTAATACCGTCATCGTGATTGAACACAATTTAGATGTCATTAAAACGGCGGATTACTTGATTGACCTTGGTCCAGAAGGTGGTGTCGGCGGGGGTCAAATCGTTGCCACAGGTACGCCTGAAGAAGTCGCCAAAGTCAAAGGTTCTTACACAGGACAATATTTGAAAGACAAATTATCATAATATCAAGAAAGCTTTTCCAAGGTATATGCCATTTGGAGAGGCTTTTTCCGTGATATGCCGAAATCTTGTATCCGCTTTTAACTTATTTTGATATAATGGGGAAAAGACTTGCAAAGGAGAGTCCTATGTTGACAAGATTGAAACGTTTTGAAGAAAAGTTGGACAAAGTTGGTATTGATGGTTTTTTGGTGACTGGTCAAAACAATATTTACTACATGACTGGTTTTTGGGGGACGTCAGCGACGGTTTTTATTTCTAAAACACGCTGTTTGTTTGTGACAGATGCCCGCTATACCTTGATTGCGAAACAATCCGTACAAGGATTTGACATCATTGAAAGCCGTGACCCTCTGCAAGAGATTGCCAAGGTTATCCAAGCAGATAAGTTGGAAAGAATTGGCTTTGATAGTCAAGTGTCTTTTGCCTACTATCAAAATCTGCAAGCGGTATTTGCAGGTTATCATCTGCAAGCCCAAACCAACTTCATGGAAGCATTGCGCATGATTAAAGATGCTTCTGAAATGGCAACCATCCGTAAGGCTTGTTCCATTTCTGACCGTGCCTTTACAGATGTGCTGGACTTTATCAAGGCAGGGCAAACGACAGAATTGCAAGTCGCCAATTTCCTTGATTTTCGGATGCGTGAATATGGGGCATCAGGTATTTCCTTTGAAACCATCGTAGCGTCAGGTAAACGCTCTGCTATGCCACACGGTGTAGCGAGTGACAAGGTCATTGAATCTGGCGATATGCTGACGCTTGATTTTGGTTGCTACTACAATCATTACGTTAGCGATATGACACGCACCATTCACATCGGTGACATTAGCGACAAGGAGCGTGAGGTTTACCAGTTGGTTTTGGAAGCGAACCAAGCTGTGATTGATTCGGTTAAGGCAGGTATGGTTCGTAAAGATTACGACAAGGCAGCGCGTAATGTGATTACCAATGCGGGTTACGGTGATTATTTCACGCACGGTATTGGTCATGGTATCGGACTGGATATCCATGAAATTCCTTACTTTGGTCAATCAGAAGAAGTGGTTGAAGCAGGTATGGTGATTACAGACGAGCCAGGCATTTATTTGGACAATGCATTTGGTGTCCGTATCGAAGATGACCTTATCGTCACAGAAGAGGGTTGCGAAGTCTTGACCTTGGCACCAAAAGAATTGATTGTCTTACCTTAAACGAGCCTGTACAAGCGTTAGATAAGCATAAGAGGAAGAAACGATGACAAATAGACTTTCTTGGCAAGATTATTTTATGGCAAATGCGGAGCTGATTTCCAAGCGTTCCACCTGTGACCGTGCTTTTGTTGGGGCTGTATTGGTCAAGGATAACCGCATCATCGCCACAGGATACAACGGTGGGGTGTCTGCTACTGATAACTGCAATGAGGTTGGGCATAAGATGGAGGACGGGCACTGTATTCGCACGGTTCATGCCGAAATGAATGCCCTCATCCAATGTGCCAAAGAAGGCATTTCTACAAAAGGTACCGAAATCTATGTGACCCATTTTCCGTGCATCAACTGCACCAAAGCCTTGTTACAAGCAGGTGTCAAGAAAATCACCTACAAGACAGCTTACCGCATGCATCCGTTTGCCATTGAACTGATGGAGCAAAAAGGCGTGGCTTATGTGCAGCATGACATCCCAGAAGTGCATTTGGGAAAAGATGCTTAAAGCCCTTGACTAGACATTCCCCTATAAAACATTTGAGCCATGCTCTATTTTATGGTAAAATAAGACGATAACTAATTTATAAGAGGTAATGAATAAATGATTGAAGCAAGTAAGCTTAGAGCAGGTATGACTTTCGTAACATCAGATGGCAAACTTATCAAAGTTCTTGAAGCAAGCCACCACAAACCAGGTAAAGGGAACACTGTTATGCGTATGAAACTCCGCGACGTTCGTTCTGGTTCAACTTTTGATACGACTTACCGCCCAGAAGAAAAATTTGAACAAGCAATCATTGAAACGCGTGCTGCCCAATACCTTTACAAAATGGATGACACCGCATACTTCATGGATACTGAAAGCTACGAACAATACGAAATTCCAGTAACCAACGTTGAAGAAGAATTGCTTTACATCCTTGAAAACTCAGAAGTTAAAATTCAATTCTACGGTACAGAAGTTATCGGTGTAACTGTTCCAACAACTGTTGAATTGATCGTTACTGACACACAACCTTCAATCAAAGGAGCAACTGTTACAGGTTCAGGTAAACCAGCCACTCTTGAAACAGGTCTTGTGGTTAACGTGCCAGACTTTATTGAAGTTGGTCAAAAATTAGTCATCAACACTCAAGAAGGTACTTACGTATCACGTGCGTAATAGCCAGTAAAGTAAGTAGAGAGGCAGTTTGTACTCTTTACTTTTTTACCTTTATGTATTTAGAAAGGAATGCTTATGACAACTGAAAATATTGGTGATATCGTCATTTCACCACGTGTACTGGAAGTCATTACAGGTATTGCTGCAACTAAGGTTGATGGTGTTCACTCCCTTCGTAACAAAGCGGTGACAGATAGCTTTAGCAAAACCGTTTTGGGCAAAGGTGTCTATCTTAAAACAGAAGAAGATGGAACAGTTAATGCGGATATTTATGTCTATTTACAATACGGTGTCAATGTCCCTGCTGTTTCTATTGCTATCCAAAAAGCGGTAAAAGCAGCCGTTTATGACATGGCAGAAGTAACCATCTCATCTGTAAACATTCATGTAGAAGGCATTGTTCCTGAAAAGACTCCTAAACCAGACTTAAAAGCATTGTTTGATGAGGATTTTTTGGATGACTAATAATTTTACCAATTCCAGACGTGACCTTCGTGAGCGTGCTTTCCAAGCCCTGTTTAGCCTAGAATTTGGGGGAGATGTCTTGTCAGCTGCGGAGTTTGCCTACATTTACGACAAACCCATGCTTGATGATGAAGGAGTGACAGTTGATATTCCTGTCTTTCTCCTTAGCCTTGTCAAAGGTGTGCAAGACTTTCAAGCAGACATTGACCAGCAAATTGAAGAGCATTTAAAAGCAGGTTGGTCTTTGGAACGCTTGACCCTAACGGATAAAACTTTGTTGCGCCTAGGTTTGTTTGAAATCAAGTATTTTGACGAAACACCAGGTCGCGTGGCTGTCAATGAAATCATTGAAATTGCTAAGAAATATTCAGATAACACATCTGCAAAATTTGTCAATGGTTTGCTAAGCCAGTTTATTACAATGTAAAAAAACAAGCTGATTGTTCAGCTTGTTTTTTTGCTTTTTAAATACTGCCACCAGGGAGTAAAGAAATCGGCAAAACATAGTCTTTGCTGGTCTTTTCTCCCTTTATTTTTTTGATCAGAACATCAACAATTAAATTAGCAATTTCGTCAATCGGTTGTTTAATCGTGGTAAGTTCAGGAATGAAATTTTCGGTGAAAGTCGTGCCGTCATAGCCAATGATTTTCAAATCTTCAGGTACTTGAAGTTTGAGTTGCTTGGCAATTTTCATGGTCAAAATTGCAGTCAAATCATCAGAAACGAAGACCCCATCAGGTTTGTTGTTGGCGATAATGGACTTGATTTCCATTTCACGGCGAATGTTAGAGAGGTTGTTTGGCACTTTGAAGATTTTTCCTTGTGGAATTTGGAAAGAAAAGCCAAGGGCACGCAGTTCTGTTGGTGAGTCCGTATTGTCATTTCCTGTAATCATAATGATTTGCTGGCAACCGTTCTTTTGCAAGGTTTTAGCGGCCATTTTTCCTCCCTCGAAATTATCAGAGGATACAATCGGGATATTTGGCGCGAGATTGCGGTCAAAAGAAACAATGGGTGCCTCAACACGATTGTAGTCCTTGATGCCAAGATTGTGGCTAGATGAAATAATCCCGTCTACCTGATTAGCCTCAAGCATTTCGAGGTATTCTTTTTCTTTTGCAGGGTCGTTTTGACTGTTGCAAATAATGGTCTTGTAGCCACGTTTGAAAAGCTCGATTTCCAAATGTTCGATGAGTTCGGCATAAAAAATATTGCTGATATTTGGAAAGATGAGCCCAATCAATTTGGCTGACTTGCCTTGCAGACCTCTAGCGAGGTTGTTGGGCTTGTAACCCAAGGTTTGCATGGCTTTTTGAACCTTGCTTTTGGTTTTTTCAGATAAATACCCTTTGTTATTGATGACACGCGACACGGTGGTTGGACTAACACCAGCTAATTCAGCGACATCTGTTAATTTTGCTACCATGTTACTTTGTTAACTCAAAGTATGTTCCAGTCGTTTCCCCAGCTGTGAGCTGAATACCGCTTTGCCCTGCTTCTGGGAAGACGCGGCTGGTAAATACTTTTTCTCCTTTGTTAATGAAAATTTCAACAATTGAACGATCGACGAAGATGTTGGCAGTGGTTTCTGTTGGTTCAATGTCACATTCACGGGTTTGACCAAAATCAGTTGCGTATTGCACGCCAGCTTTGCTACGATCAAGGATGACTTTTCCGTTGGCAGTATCCACAGTCAAACGTAGGCCGTTTCCTTTGTCGTCAGCGAATAGTAATAATTCTGATACTTGGTCAGCAGCAAAAGTAACTTCTAATTCGTAAATGTTTGCTGTTTCGGCTTTGTCAGCAAGCGGTTCTGAGCTTGAACGCAGGCTTGTAATGGCTTCGACAGGGTATTGGTAGAGTTTGCCGTCTTTGATAGACAATTCTTTGACCAAGCTAAGTGCCCCTTGGTAGTCGTATTGGTCAGTTGGGTAATCAATATCTGGCAATCCAATCCAACTCACAATCAAAGCACGTCCATCAGGCGCATTGAACCCTTGTGTTGCGTAAGCTTCAAATCCATAATCCAAGTTGTTGATTGTTGATGGATCAACCAATTTAGGGATCTTTGTATCAAACGTTTGACACACTTTGTAGGTATTTGGGTAAATGTTTTGGTAATCCAATTCTGCCTTATCCAGACCTTGTGGACAGTAAAGTAGGACTGGTTTTCCATCCACAAAAACAAGGTTTGGACATTCAATCATGTATTCTGACCCTGTTCCGCCAAAGTCAAGATTACCCACTTCTTCCCAGTTTTCAACGTTGTTGTCAAGGGCTTTGTAAAGCTTGATAAAGCCTGATTTTTCAGGACTTTGAGCTCCAACAATAGCATAAAATTGGTCATCGTATTTGAAAATTTGTGGGTCACGGAAGTGTTCAGTCACGTCGCTAGGCTGCTGAATAAGCACGTCTTTGCATTTGGTGATCTTGTGGTCTTTGTCCATCCAAGCCCCGATTTGCAAAGGGTCACGTACCCAGTTTTTATCACGGACATTTCCTGTGTAAAATAGGAATAATTTGCCGTCGATTTCGTAGGCTGAACCTGAATAAGCCCCGTGGCTATCGTGCTTGGTGTCAGGCAGCAATTCTGCGCCAGTTGTATGGAAATGCACCAAATCTTCTGACTCGGTATGAACCCATTCTTTCAAGCCATGAGCTGCGCCAAATGGCCAATTTTGGTAGAAAAGGGTGTATTTGCCGTTAAAAAAAGAAAAGCCGTTTGGGTCGTTTAATAAGCCTGTTTTTGGCTCAATGTGATAAGTGACATGCCAAGGTGACTTGTTGACATTTTCTGCAATAGCAGCTCTTTCTTCGGTACTCCAGTCGGAATACGCTCGGTATCGTATTTCTTTAGGTAAATCCATAGGGGTCTTTCTCCTTTTAGTAATCCATCTATACCTATATAGTAAACGTTTTCTATTTAAAAATCAATTGTTTTTGGCAAAAAATAAAAAAATATATCAAACGCTTGACATATTTTTGACAGATGTGGTAGAATGTAAACGTAAACAAGTGAAACGCTTTCACACGCTTAATAAATAGACAAAAGGAGTTAATGTAATGGATTATGGAAAAGTAGCTTCTGACGTTATTGCAGCGGTCGGAAAAGATAATCTTGTTGCAGCTGCCCACTGTGCGACTCGTCTTCGTCTTGTATTGAAAGACGATAGCAAAGTCGATCAAAAAGCATTGGATGAAAATCCAGATGTTAAAGGAACTTTCAAAATTGACGGTCAGTACCAAGTTATCATCGGTGCTGGGGATGTCAACTTCGTGTATGACGAATTGATTAAAAAGACAGGTTTGTCAGAAGTTTCTACAGATGATTTAAAACAAATTGCTAACAACAATGGGCGATTTAACCCAATCATGGCTTTGATTAAGTTGTTGTCAGACATTTTTGTTCCAATTATTCCTGCCCTGGTTGCAGGTGGTTTGTTGATGGCATTGCGCAACTTCTTAACCTCACCAGACTTATTTGGACCAAAATCACTTGAAGAGATGTACCCTGCTATTGAGGGTATCTCAGCAATGATTCAATTGATGTCAGCTGCACCATTTATGTTCTTGCCTATCTTGGTCGGAATCTCAGCTGCGAAACGCTTTGGTGCTAACCAATTCCTAGGGGCTGCCATTGGTATGATTATGACCACACCAGACCTTGGTGGGGCTAGCGAATATTGGAATGTCTTTGGTTACCATGTAGCACAAACCAACTACGCTTACCAAGTTATTCCAGTTTTGGCAGCAGTTTGGTTGCTTTCAGTCTTAGAAAAATTCTTCCACAAACGTTTGCCATCATCAGTTGACTTTACCTTCACACCACTCTTGTCTGTGATGATTACAGGTTTTGTAACCTTCACAGTCATTGGTCCAGTGATGTTGATGTTGTCAAATGCAATCACAGATGGGATTGTATGGTTGTATAACACAACTGGATTCATTGGTATGGGTATCTTTGGTGGTACTTACTCATTGATTGTTATGACAGGTCTGCACCAATCCTTCCCAGCTATCGAAACACAATTGCTTTCAGCTTGGCGTGAAGGTATTGGATACGGAGATTTCATCTTCGTAGTATCTTCTATGGCCAACGTTGCCCAAGGTGCGGCGACATTTGCCATCTGGTTCTTAACGAAAAATTCTAAAACAAAAGGTCTTGCTTCATCTGCAGGGGTATCAGCCCTTCTAGGTATTACCGAACCTGCTTTGTTCGGGGTTAACTTGAAATACCGTTTCCCATTCTTCTGTGCCTTGATTGGTTCAGGGGTAGCAGCTGCAGTAGCAGGATTGCTTAAAGTTGTTGCCGTATCACTTGGTTCAGCAGGTTTCCTTGGATTCCTTTCAATCAAAGCAACATCTATTCCATTCTACATTCTTTGTGAACTTATCAGCTTCGCCATTGCCTTTGCTTTGACTTACATCTACGGTAAAACAAGAGAAGCAGGTCTTTTCGAAGCAGAAGCAGTTGCAGAACAAGCGGCTCAAGAATCTGCTAAACAAGCAGAAACAACAACTGCAGCACCAAGTCAAGCTCCTACCACTCAAGCAGTAGCAGAAACAATTGTTAGCCCATTAGCTGGTGAAACAGTTGCCTTGGCATCTGTTAACGACCCTGTATTCTCATCTGGGGCAATGGGTCAAGGGATTGCTGTTAAACCAAGTGGTGACATAGTTTACTCACCAGTTGATGGTACGGTTCAAATTGCCTTTGAAACAGGTCATGCTTACGGCCTTAAATCTGACGACGGAGCAGAAGTTTTGATTCACATTGGTATTGACACCGTGTCAATGGAAGGTAAAGGCTTTACTCAAAAAGTATCAGCTAACCAAAAAGTGAAAAAAGGCGATGTTCTTGGAACATTTGATAGCAAAGCAATCGCTGACGCGGGACTTGATGATACGACTATGATTATCATCACAAATACAGCTGACTACTCTGAAGTAACACCAGTCGCTGATGGTAGCGTCCGTGAAGGGGATAACTTGCTAGACGTTAAATAAAAAAGATTCAGTAGAGAGGTGATTGTCACCACTCTTTCACTGACAAATCGAAAAAATATAATATATTGAGGTAAAAAACATGACAAAATTATACGGTAGCGTAGAAGCTGGCGGGACGAAATTTGTTTGTGCTGTCGGTGATGAGCAATTTCAAGTAGTGGAAAAGGCGCAATTTCCAACGACTACACCTTATGAAACCATTGACAAAGTGGTTGCCTTTTTCAAGCGCTTTGAGGAAGACTTAGCAGGTGTCGCTATTGGGTCTTTTGGTCCGATTGATGTGGATGAAAATTCAGAAACCTATGGCTACATTACGACTACGCCAAAACCTCATTGGGCAAATGTGGACTTGGTTGGATTGATTTCAAAACATTTTAGAGTACCTTTTTACTTTACAACCGATGTTAACAGTTCTGCATATGGTGAAACCCTTGTTCGTAAAGGGGTTAAGAGCCTTGTTTACTACACTATCGGTACAGGAATTGGAGCGGGTGCTATCCAAAATGGTGAATTTGTTGGTGGGATCGGACACACCGAAGCGGGTCACGTTTATGTGGCGCCACACCCACAAGATGTTACTAATGACTACACAGGTTCTTGTCCTTTCCACAAGGGCTGTTTGGAAGGTATGGCAGCAGGTCCTTCGCTTGAAGGGCGTACAGGTATTCGCGGTGAATTGATTGAGCTCAATTCTGAAGTTTGGGATGTCCAAGCTTACTACATCGCCCAAGCGGCTGTTCAAGCAACTTTACTTTATCGCCCACAAGTCATTGTGTTTGGTGGTGGTGTTATGGCACAAGAGCATATGCTGCATCGCGTTCGTAATAAATTTAGCGCCCTGTTAAATGGCTATGTTCCTGTTCCAGATGTTGCAGAGTACATTGTTACACCAGGTGTAGCCGAAAATGGCTCAGCAACCCTAGGTAATTTTGCTTTGGCTAAGAAAGTATCAGAACGTTAATTTCTTATAAGAATGTTAGGACTGAGGGCCGTTACCTCAGTCTTTTTGCGCGTTTGAAAAACGCTTCTAACACCCTCAATTGAGCAGATGCTAGTACGCTGAATTCTTGAATTTAAAGGGTTTTTATGATAGAATGGGCTGACAAGTTTATCGAAAGGAATTGGAATGGCAAATATTCTACGGACTGTTATCGAAAACGATAAAGGTGAAATAAGAAAATTAGAAAGAATAGCAAAAAAGGTTGAGTCTTATGCTGACGCTATGGCAGCTTTGTCAGACGACGAATTGAAAGCAAAGACTCCTGAATTTAAACAACGTTACAAGGACGGCGAAACCCTCGACCAGATGTTGCCAGAAGCTTTCGCGGTTGTGCGTGAAGCAGCCAAACGTGTATTGGGCTTGTTCCCTTACCGTGTGCAAATTATGGGTGGTATCGTGATGCACAATGGTGATGTTCCTGAAATGCGTACTGGTGAAGGGAAAACCTTGACAGCGACTATGCCAGTTTACCTTAACGCCATTTCTGGCGAAGGGGTGCACGTTATTACGGTTAACGAATACCTATCAACGCGTGACGCGACAGAAATGGGTGAAGTGTACAGCTGGCTAGGACTCTCTGTTGGTATCAACTTGTCAGCGAAATCATCATCTGAAAAACGTGAAGCTTACAACTGTGACATCACTTATTCAACCAACTCAGAAGTTGGTTTTGACTACTTGCGTGATAATATGGTTGTTCGTCAGGAAGACATGGTACAACGTCCGCTAAACTTCGCCTTGATTGACGAGGTGGACTCAGTATTGATTGACGAAGCTAGAACACCATTGATTGTGTCTGGTCAAGTTAGCTCAGAAACGAGTCAGTTGTACATTCGTGCGGACCGTTTTGTTAAAACTTTGACAAGCACAGACTACATCGTCGATGTGCCAACTAAGACCATTAGCTTGACGGATTACGGGATTGACAAGGCAGAAGAATACTTCCACTTAGACAATCTTTACGATTTGGAAAATGTTGCCTTGACGCACTATATCGACAATGCTCTTCGCGCTAACTACATCATGATTTTGGATATTGACTATGTGGTTAGCCAAGAAGGTGAAATTCTAATCGTTGACCAATTTACAGGTCGTACGATGGAAGGTCGTCGTTTCTCTGATGGATTGCACCAAGCCATCGAAGCTAAAGAAGGCGTCCGCATTCAAGAAGAATCAAAAACAAGTGCCTCAATTACTTACCAAAATATGTTCCGTATGTATAAGAAATTGGCAGGAATGACTGGTACCGCTAAAACGGAAGAAGAAGAGTTCCGTGAAGTGTACAACATGCGTATCATTCCGATACCAACGAACAAACCAGTTGCTCGTATTGACCATCCAGACCTCTTGTACCCAACTTTGGAATCTAAGTTCAAAGCAGTGGTTGAAGATGTTAAGGCACGTCATGCTAAAGGACAACCTGTTCTTGTTGGTACAGTTGCCGTTGAAACATCTGATATTATTTCAAAACGCTTGGTGGATGCAGGCATTCCACACGAAGTTTTGAATGCGAAAAACCACTTTAAAGAAGCTCAAATCATCATGAACGCTGGTCAACGTGGTGCAGTCACTATCGCAACCAACATGGCTGGTCGTGGTACCGATATTAAACTTGGTGAAGGTGTGCGTGAATTGGGTGGTTTGTGCGTTATCGGAACAGAACGTCATGAAAGCCGTCGTATTGATAACCAGCTTCGTGGACGTTCAGGACGTCAAGGTGACCCAGGTGAATCACAATTTTACTTGTCACTTGAAGATGATTTGATGCGTCGTTTCGGTTCAGACCGTATTAAGGCCTTCCTTGACCGTATGAATCTTGATGAAGAAGATGCGGTTATTCGTTCGCGTATGTTGACACGTCAAGTGGAATCTGCCCAAAAACGTGTTGAAGGGAACAACTACGATACACGTAAACAAGTCTTGCAATACGATGATGTTATGCGTGAACAACGTGAAATCATTTATGCAGAACGTCGTGACGTGATTACAGCTGACCGTGATTTAGGTCCTGAAATCAAAGCGATGATTAAACGCACCATCAAACGTACTGTTGAGGCACACAGCCATTCAGATCGTGACGAAGCACTTGCCGCTATTTTGAATTTTGCTAAGAACAACCTAGTTGATGAGCAATCTATCCAACAATCTGATTTGGAAAACTTGAGCTTTGATGAGATCAAAGAAGAACTTTTTAACCGTGCGATGGTCGTTTACGATGCGCAAATGGCTAAATTGAAAACACCTGATGCCGTCAAAGAATTCCAAAAAGTGCTTATTTTGATGGTTGTTGACAATAAATGGACAGACCATATTGATGCTTTGGATCAATTGCGTCAATCTGTTGGTTTGCGTGGTTATGCCCAAAATAACCCTGTGGTGGAATATCAATCTGAAGGTTTCCGTATGTTCCAAGCTATGATTGGTGCGATTGAATTTGATGTAACAAGAACCATGATGAAAGCACAAATTCACCAACAAGAACGTGAACGTGTGTCACAAAACGCCACAACAATGGCTGAAAAGAATATTGCGGCGCAAACACCAAACCAAGCGACACAAGATATTGATTTCTCTCACGTTAAACGTAACGATCCTTGCCCATGTGGTTCAGGTAAGAAATTCAAAAACTGTCACGGTCGCAAACAATTTTAGACTGTCTACTGAAAATTCAGAAAAGTTGATTGAAAACAGAGCCAAAAGTGATATAATAGAAAAAATCTAAACTTTTCGATACTAAGGGGGATGATTCATGTCATTTAAAGCAACAAGTAAAAAAATCGATTTCGATGCGCTAAAGGAAGAATCTGCCTTAACTGGTGAGGCTTTGGCGAGAAAAGAAGCGCGTGACCACGAATTAGAAGCGATCATGAAAGGCGAAGATGACCGTGTTCTTTTGGTCATCGGTCCTTGCTCATCAGATAACGAAGAGGCTGTTCTCAAATACGCTCATCGTTTGGCAAAACTTCAAGAAGAAGTGAAAGACCGCGTCTTTATGGTGATGCGTGTCTATACTGCCAAACCACGTACCAATGGGGATGGCTATAAAGGCTTGATGCACCAACCTGATACATCAGAATCACCAAGCTTGATTAACGGTATCAAAGCGGTACGTAACTTGCACTACCGCGTGATTTCAGAAACAGGCTTGACAACTGCTGATGAAATGCTTTATCCTGAAAACCTTCCATTGGTGGATGACTTGGTGTCTTATATCGCGATTGGAGCACGCTCTGTTGAAGACCAACAACACCGTTTTGTAGCATCTGGTATCGATGTTCCAACAGGAATGAAAAACCCAACATCTGGTAATTTGAACGTTATGTTCAACGGTATCTACGCTGCTCAAAACAAACAATCTTTCCTATTCAACGGTGAAGAAGTGGAAACGTCAGGAAATGCCATGGCACACGCTATTCTTCGAGGAGCAACCAACGAATATGGTAAAAACGTCCCAAATTATTACTATGACAATGTTCTTGAAACCATCGAACACTATGAAAAATTAGGGCTTAAAAACCCATTCATCGTGATTGACACAAACCATGACAACTCAGGTAAGCAATATTTGGAACAAGTGCGTATTGTCCGTCAAACCCTAATCAATCGTGATTGGAATGCTAAAATTAAGCAATACGTGCGTGGTTTCATGATTGAATCTTATCTTGAAGATGGTCGTCAAGATACGCCAGAAATCTTCGGAAAATCAATCACCGACCCTTGTCTTGGTTGGGACAACACGGAACAATTAATCCGTGAAATTTACGGCACATTAGGAAAATAATTATGGGAATACATCAAAAAAGTGCAACGCTTGACATTGCAAAAGTTAAGGCCATCTCAAAATTAGAAGGAGACTTTCTTGCAAAGAAAGAGGCGCGTGACGAGGAATTGGCTCGTATCATCAGAGGTGAAGATGAGCGCCTGCTTCTTGTGATTGGTCCTTGTTCGTCAGATAATGAAGAGGCTGTTTTGGAATACGCTCGCCGCCTGGCAAAATTGCAAGAAGAAGTTAAAGATAGCATCTTTATTGTGATGCGTGTTTATACCGCTAAGCCACGTACTAATGGTGACGGCTATAAGGGCTTGATGCACCAGCCAGATACCTCAAAATTACCTGATTTGATTAATGGAGTGGCAGCCGTTCGTCACTTGCATTATCGCGTGATTACTGAAACAGGTTTGACTACGGCTGATGAAATGCTTTACCCTGCTAATTTACCGCTAGTAGATGATTTGGTTTCTTACCACGCTATTGGGGCGCGTTCGGTTGAAGACCAAGAACACCGCTTTGTAGCATCAGGAATTGATGCGGCGACAGGTATGAAAAACCCAACGTCTGGTAACTTACAGGTTATGTTTAATGGTATTTATGCCGCGCAAAATGTGCAAAATTTCATTTACCAAAATGCTGAAGTGGAAACGGACGGCAATCCGTTAGCTCATGCTATCTTGCGCGGGGCAACCAACGAACACGGTGAAAATGAGCCAAATTATTACTACGATGATTTGCTCAAAGCGATCAGCTTGTACGAAAAAATGGGACTTCAAAATCCATTTATCGTGATTGACACCAACCACGACAATTCAGGGAAAAATTACCTAGAACAAGTGCGTATTGTTCGTCAAACCCTAATCAATCGAGATTGGAATGAGAAAATCAAAGCTTATGTGCGTGGATTCATGATTGAGTCTTACCTTGAGGACGGTCGTCAAGACACGCCAGAAGTCTTTGGAAAATCCATCACTGACCCATGTTTGGGCTGGGATAAAACTGAACAATTAATCCGTGAAATTCATGAAACATTGCGACATGATTCCTATGAGGACTTGCTCTTCTAATCACTAACATATAATGGAGCTGGGGATTTCTCTCAGCTCCTTAGTTTTGAGGAGAGTTAGCAGGTGCGGATAAGCTGAGGTAAGGGAGTCACATGATTATTGGGCATGGTATTGATTTACAAGACATTTCCGCAATTCAACAAGCTTATGAGAAGAACCCCAAATTTGCTCAACGCATTTTAACAGAAGCGGAGTTTAGGCGCTTTTCAGAACATACCAACTTAAAACGCCAAATGGCCTTTTTGGCAGGGCGTTGGGCTGGAAAGGAAGCCTTTGCTAAGGCAATGGGGACGGGCATTGGAAAACTGCGATTTCAGGATATCGAAATTTTAAATAATTCCCAAGGAGCGCCGGTGATTACCCGCTCTCCTTTTTCGGGAAGGACTTTTATTTCCATCTCTCACTCGGGAGATTATGCCCAGGCCAGTGTTATCTTAGAGGATGATTCTGGTTGAAAGGATTAGAAATCACACATTAGACGACTTCTCATAAATGATTATCTTTGGAGGAATGACATGATTTCGAGTTTACATAGACCGACTAAGGCCTTAATTGATTTAGAAGCGATTTGCCAAAATATTGAAAGTGTGCAAGCTAATATCCCTCAAGGGAAGCAGACTTTTGCGGTGGTAAAGGCTAATGCTTATGGGCATGGGTCTAAGCAAGTGGCGCAGGCGATTTCGCATTTGGTGGATGGCTTTTGCGTGTCCAATATTGATGAAGCGCTGGAGTTGCGTGAAGCTGGCATTGACAAGACCATTTTGATTCTGGGAGTTATTATGCCAGAAGAAGTGGAAATCGCGCGCGAGCATCATTTGACCTTGACGGTGGCTAGTCAGGAATGGTTGGACATGGCCTTGGCGCAAGGCATCTCTTTGGCGGACTTGGATGTTCATTTGAAAGTCGATTCTGGCATGGGTCGGATTGGTGTGAGAAGTCTGGATGAGGCAGAGCATTTGTTGGCGGATTTGAAAAAAGCTGGCGCTCATGTGGCAGGAATTTTCACGCATTTTGCAACGGCTGATGAAGCTGACGACACTAAATTCAATCAACAGCTAGCCTTTTTCACAGACTTGATTACGCATTTGAGCGAAACGCCAGCCCTTGTTCACGCCAGCAATTCGGCAACGAGTCTGTGGCATAGCGAAACCATTTTTAACATGGTGCGTTTAGGCATTGTGATGTACGGCCTTAACCCAAGCGGTACGGAATTAGCCTTGCCTTATCCGATCAAACCTGCTCTCAGCTTGGAATCTTCTTTGGTACATGTGAAGCAAATTTCAGCTGGTGATTCTGTTGGTTATGGGGCTACTTACGTGGCTCAAGGGGATGAATACATTGCGACGGTTCCGATTGGTTATGCAGATGGCTGGACCCGTGATTTGCAAGGCTTTTATGTGTTGGTCAATGGGGAATGGTGTGAAATCGTTGGGCGTGTGTCAATGGACCAAATCACTATTCGCTTGCCAGAAAAACTTCCAATTGGTACCAAGGTGACTTTGATTGGACAAGACGGCGACCAAGTTATCACTGCGACGGATTTAGCCCAAAAACGTGGTACCATCAATTATGAAGTGCTTTGTCTATTAAGTGACCGTGTGCCTCGTGTGTATTCAAAATAAATTGGATTCTACTTCGCTGTGACGAAAAAGCAGCGATTTAGAATCTCTTTTTGCTATTAAGCAGCAAAGTGAGGTTTTATGAACTTACAATCACCCATTGTGGAAATAAAAGGTATCGGTGCCAAAACAGCCGAAAAATGCCAGCAATTAGGTATTTATACGATTGAGGACTTGTTGCTCTACTACCCTTTTCGTTATGAGGATTTTAAAAGCAAACGCATTTCTGAGTTGGTTGACGGGGAGCGTTCGGTTATCGTCGGAACAGTTGTGACACCAGCGAACGTGCAGTATTATGGATATAAACGTAATCGCCTGTCCTTTAAAATTCGGCAGGGCGAAGCAGTTGTTGCTGTTTCTTTTTTCAATCAACCTTATTTAGCGGATAAGGTGACCTTGGGCAGTGATATTGCTATTTTTGGAAAATGGGATGCCCTGAAAGCAACGGTGACTGGAATGAAAATTTTGGCTCAGGTCACAGATGATATGCAACCTGTTTACCGCGTGGCTCAAGGCATTTCACAAAAAACACTGGTCAAGGCTATCCAGTCAGCCTTTGATATGGGGGCTTTGAATTGGTTACCTGAAAATCTCCCCCAAGTCCTTCTGGACAAATACCGTCTGTTAGGACGTGCTCAAGCCACCGCTGCCATGCATTTTCCAAAAGACATCGCCGAATACAAACAGGCCCTGCGCCGCATCAAGTTTGAGGAACTGTTTTATTTTCAGATGAATTTGCAGGTTCTAAAGGCGGATAATAAGGCAGAAAGCAACGGTCAGGTGATTGCCTATGATGCTCAAAAAGTGGCTGAAAAGATTGCTACTCTGCCATTTGCCTTGACAGGTGGGCAAAAACGCAGTTTGGAGGCCATTTTAGCCGATATGCGTTCAGGTGCTCACATGAATCGCCTTTTGCAAGGGGACGTGGGGTCAGGAAAGACTGTTGTGGCTAGTCTTGCCATGTATGCCGCCTACACCGCAGGTTTTCAGTCAGCCTTGATGGTGCCCACGGAAATTTTAGCGGAACAACATTTTGAAAGTTTGCGTCAATTGTTTCCAGACTTATCGATCGCGATTTTAACGTCAGGCATGAAGGCGGCTGCGAAAAAAACAGCCCTCGCGGCGTTGGCAGATGGCTCGATTGATATGGTCGTGGGAACACACGCCTTGATTCAAGACGCAGTGACCTATCACCGCTTGGGTTTGGTTATTACAGATGAGCAGCACCGCTTTGGTGTCAATCAGCGTCGTATTTTCCGTGAAAAAGGCAATAACCCTGACGTTTTGATGATGACCGCGACGCCTATTCCCAGAACGCTGGCTATTACGGCTTTTGGGGAAATGGACGTTTCCATTATTGATGAATTGCCTGCGGGGCGAAAGCCTATTATCACACGTTGGGTCAAGCATGAGCAGTTGCCTACTGTCTTGGATTGGATGAAAAAGGAGTTAGCCAAAGGTGCCCAAGCCTATGTGGTGTCACCTCTCATTGAAGAATCTGAGGCCTTGGATTTGAAAAATGCAGTTGCTTTGCACGACGAATTGTCCCAATATTTCGCAGGAACTGCGACAGTTGCCCTCATGCATGGTCGCATGAAAAACGAAGAAAAGGATGCTATCATGCAAGACTTCAAGCAGCAAAAAAGTCAGATTTTGGTGTCAACCACCGTCATTGAAGTTGGTGTCAATGTGCCCAATGCAACTATCATGTTGATTATGGATGCTGACCGTTTTGGGCTTAGCCAATTGCACCAGCTACGCGGACGAGTGGGCCGTGGGGATAAGCAATCTTATGCCATCTTAGTGGCCAATCCCAAAACAGACACAGGAAAAGAGCGCATGACAATCATGACAGAAACCACGGACGGTTTTGTATTAGCAGAAGCTGACCTCAAAATGCGCGGTTCAGGTGAAATCTTTGGCACTCGCCAATCAGGTATTCCCGAATTTAAAGTGGCGGATATCGTGGAAGATTATCCCATTTTAGAGGAAGCCAGACGGGTGGCAAGGCAGATTGTGGCGGAAGATAATTGGCAAAAAGACGCTAGGTGGCAGGTGATTTCCGACCATCTCAAAGACAAGGACACCTTTGATTAAGCTTTGTGCAAGTTTTTTGCAAGCCATGCTTAAGTTTTTTCCCTTATAATAAAACCATCAAATGAAGTGAGGGGGAAGGCTTATGACAGTAAGAGTCACTTATCACAAATATTTTGCTAAAACCATTCATCCTAGACCTGCTTACGGTCGGTGAGTTGCTGACCTCTCCTTTTTGACATGACAAGGGCAGCGGAAAAACAACACCCATGATAAGACACCAAAGCCCATGGAATGGCAAAAAGCTCAGCTTGATTTAAGCTGAGCTTTTTTGAGTGTCTTTTTGAAAAGATAAGCGGCCTAACCTTCAATGTAGTCTTTGAGGGCTTGCCCTTTCAAACCAGCGTTTAGAGCGATAAGGAGTTTTAAGCGCGCTTTTTGAGCGTTTAATTCCTTGACAAACATAACCCCTGCTTGGGCGAGTTGGACGCCACCGCCTTCGTAGGCATAAACAGGCTCCGCAATCCCATTGAAACAACGTGATACCAAGACAACTGGGACATCTTGCTCGATGAGGTGCACGATTTCTTGGGCAGCGCGTGGTGGCACATTACCAGCTCCCAAGGCTTCAATCACGACTCCACAAACATTGTCAGGGTTAAGGAAACTGATGATACCATCTCCCCCCATCCCTGCATAGGCCTTGACAATTGGCACAGTTCCTGAAATATCAGTCAAATCAAAGCGAACACGCGTATCGGCCATTTTAAAGAATACAATATCGTGTTTCATGATAATGCCAAGTGGGCCGTGGATAGGTGTTTGGAAGGTTGATACGTTGGTCGTGTGTGTCTTGGTCACGTATTTAGCAGCGTGAATTTCATCGTTCATCACGACCAGTACCCCCTTGCCAATAGCATCGTCATGGCTGGCTACACGAAGGGCGCTGAGGTAGTTGTACACCCCGTCACTTCCTAGTTCGTTTGACGAGCGCATGGCGCCTGTGATAACGATAGGAATATTAGGAATTTCCATGGTATCTAGGAAATAAGCCGTTTCTTCCAAGGTGTCTGTACCGTGGGTAATGACCACTCCGTCAAAATCCGCAGCTTTTTGCTTGATTTCTTGATAAAGCTGGAGCATGTGTTTAGGGGTGATGTGTGGGCTTGGGATATTAAAAAAATCAATTGCTGTCACTTCGATGTTATCAAGACTGACACCAATATGATTCATAGGATTATCCGTATCTGGTCGAACATTACCCGCTTGATCAGCATGCATGGAAATTGTACCGCCTGTGTGCAAGACAAGGATTTTTTTCATTGTTCTAAAACTTCCTTCAAAAATGTGTTATAATCTATTTTAACATAAAGATGGAGAGCGAGAAACTGATTTGGCGATAAAAGCAGTCTTTTTTGATATTGATGGCACCCTGTTAAACGACCGAAAAAACGTCCAACAATCCACAAAAAAAGCCATTAACAATTTAAAAGAACAAGGAATTTTTGTCGGCGTGGCAACAGGTCGGGGACCAAGTTTTGTGCAGCCTTACCTTGAAAATCTGGGCTTGGATTTTGCAGTGACTTATAATGGGCAGTATATTTTCACGCGTGATGTGGTGGTTTACCAAAATCCTTTGTCTGTGTCCACTGTTTACCGCATTATCCGTTATGCCAATGACAAGCGTCGCGAGATTTCTTTGGGGACAGCTTCGGGCTTGGTTGGCTCGCGTATTATTGACATGGGGACTAGCCGTTTTGGGCAAGTGGTGAGTTCGGTTGTTCCCAAGCAATGGGCAAAAGCAGTCGAGCGTAGTTTTAAACACCTCATTCGTCGTTTCAAACCGCAAAATGTCAATGGCTTGCTGACCTTGATGCGCCGGCCCATTTATCAGGTGGTTTTGATTGCGACCGAGGACGAAACGGAAAACATTCAGAACCGTTTTCCACAGATTAAGGTAACGCGCAGCAGCCCTTATTCAGCGGATTTGATTTCTTACAACCAATCCAAAATACACGGCATCGAGCGTTTAGGCAAGCAATTTGGCTTTGATTTGTCTGAGGTAATGGCCTTTGGCGATTCTGACAATGATAAGGAAATGCTATCGGGTGTTGGTATCGGTGTCGCGATGGGAAATGCGGAAGCTTCTCTCAAAGACATTGCCCATTACACCACAGAAACCAACAATAACGACGGTATCTCAAAAGCTTTGGCTCACTTTGGCTTGATTCATCTAGAGCAAGAAGAAAGTTTTGATAGCCAAGACGAAAACTTCAACAAGGTGAAAATGTTCCATAAGGTCATGGATGGCACAACCTGCGAAATGCCAAGAGTCTATGAAAATGAAGAGGCTAATCACCGTTCGGATTTCAAGGTCGAAGAAATCGTGGAATTTCTCTATGCAGCTAGTCATGGAGATGAGGCTATCTTTAACGATTCGCTGGTCAAATTGCACGCGGCTATTGACAAGGCGGCACGCAAGGTAGAAAGCAAGGAACACCATGAAACGCCTTTGGTTGGGCAAGTGGATGCCTTGACGGATTTGCTGTATTTGACCTATGGTTCATTTGTATTGATGGGTGTTGACCCTAAACCGTTATTTGACGCGGTTCATGAGGCTAATATGGGCAAAGTTTTCCCTGACGGCAAGGCGCATTTTGACCCTATCACTCATAAAATTTTAAAACCAGATGATTGGGAAGAACGTTTTGCACCAGAACCAACCATTCATCGGAAATTAAATCGACAAATTCAACACGCTTTTCAGCGCCAAAAAAATAACCAAGCTAAGACATCCTAAGCTTGGTTTTTTCGTATGCAAAAAGACCTAGTCGCAAAAACTAGGCCGAGTTCAGTTGTCCTTTTAGAAAGTCTTTTGGCTATCACGCACGACCAACAAGTCCACTTTAGCATGGCGCATGATGTATTCTGATGATGAACCGATAAGCAAGCGTTCAAAGGTATTAAGACCAGTCGCCCCTACCATAATCAAATCCACCTTTTCTTTATCAGGAATATCACGCGCAAGAAGGGTCTT
Organism: Streptococcus sp. UBA3373; assembly: GCF_002360305.1. Classification (NCBI taxonomy): domain Bacteria; kingdom Bacillati; phylum Bacillota; class Bacilli; order Lactobacillales; family Streptococcaceae; genus Streptococcus; species Streptococcus sp. UBA3373. Next base: position 49,996 of record NZ_DEQF01000028.1, read on the forward strand.
AGGATTACCAAATTCAATGACTTGTTTGACTTTTTCAATCCCTCTTTCATGGGCTTTCTTTTCAAAACCTTCCAAAACACCCTTAGCTTCTTCTTCTAATTGTTCGTAGATGTAAGTGTCAAAGGTCGCAATGCTTTGTAGGGCACGTGTGTCAATGACGTGTGTCAAGATCAATTCAGCCTTGTTACGCAAAGCAACGTTTACCCCTTTTTCAAAAGCTAACTCAGATTCGTAAGAACCATCAACCGCAATCATAATTCGTTCATAATGTTGTGACATAACTGCCTCCTTAATTATGTTAACCAAAGAATGAAAAGATAACATTTCCCTCATTCCTATGAGATATAAAGTGATATGCAGGACAATAGGCACCTAAATGGCCTAAACTATGAATATCCTCACATTCATTATACTCCTTTTTATGTGAAATTGAAAACGTTTGAGTATTTTTCTGAATTCTTTTTATCTTAACAGAAAACCATTCAGAAAAAGCAGAGTTTATCAGAGCCTTTTTCACACAAGAAAATTTACCTTTAGAATCGTTAGAGAATTGAAAATTTAAGGCGGAAAGTTTATAATATTGGCAACGAGGTAAATTCTATGAAAACATTTGACAAATCTTCAAAGCTAGAACACGTTGCTTATGATATTCGCGGTCCCATTTTAGACGAAGCCAATCGCATGATGGCAAATGGCGAAAAAATTCTCCGTCTAAACACAGGGAATCCAGCAGAATTTGGATTTACAGCCCCTGACGAGGTCATTCGCGATTTAATTGTCAATGCCCGTAATAGTGAAGCCTATTCAGACAGTAAAGGGATTTTCTCGGCACGTAAAGCCATTATGCAATACTGTCAGCTAAAAGGTTTTCCACATGTGGATATCGATGATATTTACCTAGGCAATGGGGTTTCTGAAATGATTTCCATCTCTTTACAAGCTCTTTTGGACGATGGTGATGAGGTCTTGGTGCCAATGCCTGATTACCCTTTGTGGACAGCTTGCATTAGTTTGGCGGGTGGAAATGCCGTTCATTACCGTTGTGACGAACAAGCCGATTGGTATCCTGATATTGATGATATCAAATCAAAAATCACATCAAATACCAAAGCCATCGTTGTCATCAACCCAAACAACCCAACAGGAGCCTTGTATTCTGAGGACTTGTTGAAAGAGATTGTGGAAATTGCTCGCCAAAATGATTTGATTATTTTCGCGGATGAAATCTATGATCGTCTTGTGATGGACGGGCAAAAACACACGGCTATTGCTAGCTTGGCACCAGATGTTTTCTGTGTTTCAATGAATGGTTTGTCAAAATCACACCGCATCTGTGGTTTCCGTGTGGGGTGGATGGTGCTCTCAGGACCAAAAGCCAATGTACGCGGTTATATCGAAGGGCTTAATATGTTAGCCAATATGCGTCTATGTGCCAATGTTCTTGGGCAACACGTGGTGCAAACGTCACTCGGCGGTTATCAGTCAGTGGATGAATTATTGATGCCAGGTGGTCGTATCTACGAACAACGCAACTTTATTTACAAGGCTGTCAACGAAGTTCCAGGCTTGTCTGCGGTCAAACCAACTGCTGGACTCTACATTTTCCCTAAAATTGACCGCGAGATGTACCGCATCGATGACGACGAACAATTCTGCTTGGAATTGCTCAAACAAGAAAAAGTCATGCTCGTGCCAGGTAAAGGCTTTAACTGGACCGAACCTGACCATTTCCGTATCGTTTATTTGCCACGAGTGGAAGAATTAGCAGAAGTTCAAGCCAAATTAACCCGCGTCTTAAGTCAATACCGACGCTAATAAAGGTATAGGTTTTTTCCTTAATTATAAGGAGAAAACCTTATTTTTTGCGGTTTAAAAGCTGAGAAAAAAGAGAAGAGTCAGAAGATAAAGGAATTTTCAGATAATTATTTGCAAAATAAGAACACCTCTGATATAATTGTAACGCAACTAAAGCAAAGGAAGTAAAACATGCCGAATTTATTAGAAAAAACACGTAAAATTACATCAATTCTACAACGGTCAGTGGACCATTTGGATGCTGAATTACCTTATAATGCTATGGCATCTAAATTAGCTGATATTATTGATTGTAATGCTTGTATCATCAACGGAGGAGGAACCCTTCTTGGTTATGCAATGAAGTATAAAACCAATACTGACCGTGTTGAGGAATTTTTTGAAACCAAACAATTTCCAGAAGGCTATGTAAAAGCGGCGAGTCGTGTCTATGATACAGAAGCAAACCTATCTGTCGATAACGAATTAACGATTTTCCCAGTTGAATCAAAAGATATTTACCCAGATGGTCTAACCACCATTGCACCAATATACGGAGGCGGTATGCGCCTTGGAACGCTAATTATTTGGCGTAACGATAAAGAATTCTTAGAAGATGATTTGATTCTTGTCGAAATTGCCTCAACCGTAGTGGGGATTCAATTGCTCAACCTTCAAACAGAAAATCTAGAAGAAACGATTCGTAAACAAACCGCTATCAACATGGCGATTAACACCTTATCTTATTCTGAAATGAAAGCTGTTTCAGCCATTTTGGGTGAATTGGATGGTACAGAAGGTCGTTTGACGGCGTCAGTCATTGCAGACCGTATTGGTATTACCCGTTCTGTTATTGTAAATGCCTTGCGTAAGCTAGAGTCTGCAGGTATCATTGAAAGCCGTTCATTGGGAATGAAGGGAACTTATCTCAAAGTCATCAATGAAGGTATTTTTGACAAATTAAAGGAATATAACTATTAATGACAAGAGCCTTAATTTCGATTGATTACACAAAAGACTTTGTCGCTGATGATGGAAAATTGACGGCAGGAAAGCCTGCTCAAGCCATTGAAGAAGCTATTGCTCGCATCACCAAGGAAGCCTATGAGGCAGGGGATTATATCTTTTTTGCCATTGATGGGCACGATGAAGGTGATGTCTTTCACCCAGAAACCAAGTTGTTCCCACCACACAATATCAAGGGAACCGATGGGCGTGATTTATACGGTCAATTAGCCAATGTGTATGCAACCATCAAAGAAGACAGCCGTGTCTTTTGGATGGACAAACGCCATTATTCTGCCTTTTCTGGGACGGATTTGGATATTCGTTTGCGCGAACGCGGGGTTAAAACCCTTGCTTTGACAGGTGTTTTGACGGATATTTGTGTGCTTCATACGGCTATTGATGCCTATAATTTGGGGTATGACATCGAAGTTTATGCGGATGCCGTAGCCAGTCTAACGGAAGAAAACCATCAGTTTGCCCTCAACCATTTTAAGAATGTTTTGGGTGCAAAAGTGATTTAAAACAAGGAAAGAAGTGGGAAGGCACTTCTTTTTTCATGTAAAAGCACCTTAAATTATGGTATAATTTTAAGGACTGTATTGTCATTTAGGTTATGATTCTAATTGATCAAGGAGAAAAGAGATGAAAATTTCTGAAGAAGAAGTTCGTCATGTGGCTGAATTGTCAAAATTGTCCTTTTCTGAAGCAGAAACATCAGAATTTGCGACAACGTTGTCTAAAATTGTCGATATGGTAGAACTCTTAAACGAAGTGGATACAGATGGGGTTCCTGTCACGACAACAATGGCGGATCGTAAAACCGTTATGCGTGAAGATGTGGCGGTGGCTGGTGATGACCGCGATGAACTCTTTAAAAATGTGCCTCAATCAGAGAACTACTACATTAAAGTTCCTGCTATCTTGGAAGACGGAGGAGATGCTTAATGTCATTTAATAGCAAATCAATTGACGAGTTGCACAATCTTCTTGTCAACAAAGAAATCTCAGCGGTTGAATTGACCAAAGCAACCCTAGACGATATTAAAGAACGCGAATCAGCAGTTGATTCGTTCATTACGGTGGCGGAAGAATCTGCCCTTGCACAAGCTGCAGCGATTGACGAAAAAGGAATTGACGCTGATAACGTGATGTCAGGAATTCCTTTGGCGGTCAAAGATAATATTTCAACACGCGGTATCTTGACAACGGCTGCGTCTAAAATGCTTTACAACTACGAACCTATTTTTGATGCGACAGCTGTTGAAAAAGTTTACGGAAAAGACATGATTGTTATCGGTAAGACTAACATGGACGAATTTGCCATGGGTGGTTCAACCGAAACTTCTTATTTTAAAAAGACTAAAAATGCTTGGGATCACAGCAAGGTGCCAGGTGGTTCATCAGGTGGTTCTGCTACTGCAGTTGCTTCAGGTCAAGTGCGTTTGTCACTTGGATCTGATACAGGTGGTTCTATCCGACAACCCGCTGCCTTCAATGGTGTTGTTGGATTGAAACCAACCTATGGACGCGTGTCACGTTTTGGCTTGATTGCTTTTGGTAGCTCGCTCGACCAAATCGGACCATTTGCTCCAACTGTCAAAGAAAATGCCCAATTGTTGAATGTCATCGCTGGAAACGATGTTAAAGATTCAACATCATCAAACCGTGAAGTAGCTGACTTTACAGCTAAAATTGGTCAAGACATCAAGGGCATGAAAATTGCCTTGCCAAAAGAATACCTTGGTGAAGGTATCGACCCTGAAGTGAAAGAAACTATTCTTAACGCTGCGAAACACTTTGAAAAACTGGGTGCGACGGTTGAAGAAGTGAGCTTGCCACATAGCAAGTACGGTGTTGCGGTATACTACATCATCGCTTCATCAGAAGCTTCATCAAACTTGCAACGTTTTGACGGTATTCGTTATGGTTACCGCACTGAAAATTACAACAATCTTGACGATATTTATGTCAACACACGTAGCGAAGGTTTTGGTGACGAAGTAAAACGCCGTATCATGCTTGGTACTTTTAGCTTGTCATCAGGTTACTACGACGCTTATTTCAAAAAAGCGGGTCAAGTGCGTACCTTGATTATCCGTGATTTTGACAATATTTTTGCGGATTACGATTTGATTTTGGGGCCAACTTCTCCAAGCGTTGCCTTTGATTTGGATAGTTTAAACCATGACCCTGTTGCTATGTATTTGGCAGATATTTTAACAATTCCTGTCAACTTAGCAGGGCTTCCAGGTATTTCAATTCCTGCTGGTTTTGCCCACGGCCTTCCGGTTGGTATGCAATTAATCGGTCCAAAATACAGTGAAGAAACTATTTATCAAGCTGCTGCGGCCTTTGAAGCAACAACAGATTATCACAAACAACAACCCGTTATTTTTGGAGGTGAGGACTAATGAACTTTGAAACTGTCATTGGACTTGAAGTCCACGTTGAGTTAAATACCAATTCAAAGATTTTTTCACCAACCTCAGCCCACTTTGGTAATGAGCAAAATGCCAACACCAATGTTATTGACTGGTCATTCCCTGGGGTCTTGCCAGTGATGAATAAAGGGGTAATTGATGCTGGTATCAAGGCTGCTTTGGCTCTGAACATGGATATTCACCAAAATATGCACTTTGACCGCAAAAACTATTTCTATCCTGATAATCCAAAAGCCTACCAAATTTCACAATTTGATGAACCAATTGGCTACAACGGTTGGATTGAGATTGAATTAGAAGACGGCTCAACCAAGAAAATCCGTATCGAGCGTGCGCACTTGGAAGAAGATGCTGGTAAAAACACGCACGGAACAGACGGTTATTCTTACGTTGACCTCAACCGTCAAGGTGTGCCATTGATTGAAATCGTGTCAGAAGCTGATATGCGTTCGCCAGAAGAAGCCTATGCTTATTTGACCGCCTTGAAAGAAGTTATCCAATACACAGGCATTTCTGATGTGAAAATGGAAGAAGGTTCGATGCGTGTGGATGCCAATATCTCTCTTCGCCCTTACGGTCAAGAGGCTTTTGGTGTCAAAACCGAATTGAAGAACTTGAACTCATTTAATAACGTGCGTAAAGGGCTTATTTACGAGCAAAAACGCCAAGCCCAAGTCTTGCGTTCAGGTGGTGAAATCCAACAAGAAACCCGTCGTTATGATGAAGCAACTGGGGAAACCATTTTGATGCGTGTCAAGGAGGGGTCATCAGATTACCGTTACTTCCCAGAGCCAGACCTACCTCTTTTTGAAATTTCAGATGAGTGGATTGATACTGTTCGTGGCACCTTGCCAGAATTTCCAAAAGACCGTCGTGCCAAATACATCAATACCTTTGGCTTGAGTGCCTACGATGCGGCGCAATTAACAGCAACAAAACAAACGTCTGATTTCTTTGAAAGTGCCGTAGCTCTTGGCGGTGATGCTAAACAAGTGTCTAACTGGCTACAAGGGGAAGTCGCTCAATTCTTAAACAGCGAAAACAAAACCCTTTCAGAGATTTCATTAACCCCTGAAAACCTTGTTGAAATGTTGGCTATCATTGCAGATGGTACCATTTCATCAAAAATCGCCAAAAAAGTCTTTGTTCATTTGGCTAAAAACGGTGGTTCAGCACGTGCATACGTTGAAGAAGCCGGTTTGGTGCAAATTTCTGATCCAGCTGTGCTCATTCCAATTATCCACCAAGTCTTTGAAGACAATGAAGCTGCGGTTGCGGACTTCAAGTCAGGCAAACGCAATGCCGACAAAGCTTTTACAGGATTCTTGATGAAAGCCACAAAAGGAAAAGCCAACCCACAAGTTGCCCTTAAACTCTTGGCACAAGAATTGGTAAAACTAAAAGAAGACTAAGGGGCAAAAAGTCCAATTATTTTGGGCTTTTTTTTACCCTTTTTTAACAAGTATTGTCAGAAAAGGGATATCGCCTTGGCAGGAATTGTGCTATACTGATAGCCGAAATGACTTTTTGTGGAGTGGAGCTGAGATGGATAAAAATATCAAGGGAACAATCATGGTGCTGGTAGCAGGTATTACCTGGGGGATTTCAGGAATTTCTGGGCAGTACCTCATGGCAAACGGCATGAATATCAATTTGCTAAGCAGCTTGCGTTTGATTGTGTCAGGTCTTTTATTGACAGTCATGGCCATGGTCTATCAGCCCCAGCACTTCTCACTGGCCATTCGACAAAAAAGGGTGCTTGCTAAAATTGCAGTCTTTGCTTTGATTGGGCTTTTGATGAACCAATATGCTTATTTGATGGCTATTCAGTACACCAATGCAGGAACGGCGACGGTTTTGCAATACGTAGCACCGATTTTGATTTTGGCTTATGTGTCTGCTAAAAAGAGGCAGCTGCCAGATTTGTCTGAAAGTGTGGCTATTCTTTTAGCTATTTTGGGCACCTTTATCATTGCCACGCATGGCCGTTTTGACGGTTTAGCCATAACACCCAAGGGTTTTTTCTGGGGACTTTTTTCAGCGGTGACTTATTCTTTTTACATTGTTCTCCCTGCAAAATTGATTCGTGAATTTGGGAGTTTTACGGTAGTTGGTCTTGGTATGCTCATGGGCGGAGTGGTTTTTCCCATCTTGACGCGCTCTTGGCAATACCCCTTGGTTTTGACGCCTGACAACCTGCTTGCCTTATTTGGCATTATTATTGTTGGGACGGTCTTTGCTTACACCTTTTTCCTTAAAGGCAGTGCTATCATCGGTGCGGTCAAGGGCAGTTTGTTGGCAGCCATAGAGCCAGTATCCTCAGTCTTCTTCTCGGTAATGGTGATGCATGAAATCTTCTACTCCATTGATTTTACGGGAATGTTTCTCATTCTTGTCGCCGTGCTAATGCTATCCCTACGTGATTTGTTTATGGTTCGCAAGCAATGGCGCACTATGAATAAAACGTGAAAAGTTAAGGAAAACCTTAACTTTTTTTGTTTTCATCTCTTGACAGGTTTTCAAAACAAGAGTACAATATATTTCGTTAGCTTCCTAACAGTTAGCTAGCTAACGAAAGAGGTGCTGTTATGGAAAAAAATATTGGACGTTTGGTTAAAAAAGCCAGTAACCAACTAGGGCGGGAATTTGACCAGTTTGCAAAACCCTTTGATCTAACGGGAATGCAAATGTCAATCATTGACTTTATCAGTTATGGATTAAAGGAAGAGTATTTTCAACAAGACATTGAAAAGGAATTCAATATTCAACGTTCAACAACAACTGTGCTTTTACAGCGCATGGAGAAAAAAGGGTTGATTTATCGCCAAGTTTCGCAAAAAGATGCCCGCCAAAAATCGGTGCATCTGACTCAAAAAGCGCAAGATTTAGTAGCAGAATGTCGTTCGTATTTTCAACTCCAAGAAAAAGAGTTGGAAGAACGCTTTTCAGAAGACGAAATTGCCATTTTTGAGAAGATTTTAGATTATTATGTTAAGAAGAAGTAGGAGGAACCATGTCAGAAGAAAAAATTTCACCTAAAGTGATTCGAGCAGTTATTGCTGTTGGAATGTTATCCTTTTGTGGGGTGGTCGTTGAAACAGCGATGAACATCACCTTTCCAACTCTTATGAAAGAGTTTGGAATCACCACATCAACGGTTCAATGGATGACGACAATCTACCTTTTGGTAGTGGCGTCAGTAGTGCCTTTATCAGCATATTTGAAGCGTTCATTTAAGACAAAATCAGTCTTTTTGACAGCTAACTTACTGTTTATTTTGGGCGTGTTAATTGATAGCATTGCGCCAAGTTTTGCTTTGCTTTTGGTCGGGCGTGTCATTCAAGGGATTGGAGTCGGAATTGCGCTTCCTTTGATGTTTAATATTATTTTGGACCAAGTTCCAATGAGTAAAATCGGTACGATGATGGGTGTTGGAACTTTGATTACCGCTGTTGCTCCAGCGGTTGGACCAACATTTGGTGGATTTGTTTCATCACATTTTGGATGGCGTTTTATCTTTGTCTTGCTTACCCCGCTTTTGTTAATCTCTTTAATTTTAGGGGTAATATCTATTGAACAAAAAAATAAAGTGGCGCGTGAAAGTTTGGATTTAATTAGCGTTATAGCTATTCTTTGCTTATTTGTTGGGTTGATTTTAGGAATTAATAATTTGGCTGAATATGATTTCTTTAGTGTGCCTGTTTTAGGAGGATTGGCAGTTGGAATTGCTGGTCTTCTTGTCTTGGTAAAACGTTCTTCACATCTAGAACAGCCAATTGTTAACTTATCTATTCTTAAAAATGGTAAATTTGCTGGACATGTTATTGCTTTTTTCCTGTTTCAAATTGTCAATCTAGGAATGTCTTTTATTATCCCGAATTATATTCAGTTAGTAAATCATTCAAGTTCAACTGTCGCAGGTCTTTTAGTCTTTCCAGGAGCAATTATTGGTGCCTGCTTTGCACCATTTAGCGGCAGAATTTTAGATCGTTTAGGTGCTAAAAAGCCAATTATTTTTGGAGTTAGTCTGCTTGCCTTTGCTCTTTGTCTCTTTAGCATTTTGGCTTTGCATTTACCGAATACTTGGTTAACTGTTATCTATATTCTATCAATGGCAGGTACTGGAATTGCCTTTGGTAATATCATGACAAATGGTCAAAAACAAGTAACTTCAGACAAACGAGCAGATGCCAATGCTATCTTTAATACTTTGCAACAATTTGCTGGCGCAGTTGGAACGACCGTTGCATCCTTGGTTGTTGCGCTCAGTCAATCAAACACAAGTATCAGCTATGCAGAAGCAACGGCTAGAGGGTCACGAAATGCTTTTATCATTTTGCTTGTCTTAGCTGTTATTGAATTGATTATCCTATTTAGAGTTGTTGATGGTAAAGAAAATTAATTTTTTAGAGTGCTTTGTCACTCTTTTTTTGATGGATTTTCAAAAAATGTACAGAAGCGATTGACATGTTTAATTACGGACTTTATCTTATAATAAAATTTATTGAAATGGAGGAAAATGATTATGAAAAGCATTGGAAAAGCTTTAGGAAAAGAAATTGCTAGAATTTTAGTTATCCTTGCTGTCATTGCAGCTGTTGTCTTTTATTTGAAAGGTAACAATTGGTTTAAAAAAATCTTTGAAGGTGATACAGAGGATAAATACGAATTTGTTGTTAAACGTTTTTCAAAGAGACATGAATTACTTGTGGCTGAGGCAGCAGCAGAGACTACGCAAACTCAAAGATTTAATTCAAATGCAACAAAAGATTGGCCAGATTGGACAAAGAAAATTGCCTGATTTGATTGTTAGTCGTAAACTGGAAGTGAAAATTCCTGTAAAAACAGAATTCAAGTTGGAGTTAACTGATATTTCACAAAATGATATTGAAATCAAGGACAATGTCTTAACTTTCAAAAATCCTTTAACTGTAAAAGTTGATTCACAAAAAGAGGGTGGCCTTGAAATTTTGTCTTCTTCATCTGGAATTGTTGATAAAACAGTTGATGTTGTTACTTCGAATAAAAAAGCAATGGAATTTTTAGATGAAAAAAGCCAAAATGCTATTTATAAAACAAGTAACAATGTTATGGCACAGGAAAAATATCAGAAGAAAGTAGCAAAATACGCTAGTCAAGATTTAGAAAAATTACTTAATCTCAAATCTGACGATAAAATCAGTGTTAAAATCAATGTTTCAGATTTAAAATTTGAAAATATTGACCCTAAAGAATAAGAAAATTTTAAAAGAGCTTGAGGAAAACTTTTCTTGGGTTCTTTTTTTATTAAATTTCCTTATGTGGGAATGGTTTTCAATTCGCCATATTTTGGCAAATATGTTAAAATAAATAGTAAAATATATTTTTTTGGAGAGTAATTTGAGTATAGACGATTATAGGCCGACCTTCGTGGTTGAGGCAGTTTATGATTTAAAAGCAGAAGACTTGTTACGACGTGGGATTCATGCCGTTTTAGTGGATTTAGACAATACTTTAATTGCATGGAATAACCCTGATGGTACGCCTGAGGTGCGGGCATGGTTGGATGAGATGACGATGGCTGATATTGCTGTTGTGGTCGTGTCAAACAACAAACATTCCCGTGTCAATCGTGCCGTTTCTCGTTTTGGCGTGGACTTTGTGAGCCGTGCCATGAAACCATTCACACGTGGCATTAATAAAGCCATCAAGCGTTACGGTTTTGATCGTGATGAGGTGATTATGGTTGGTGACCAATTGATGACAGATATTCGTGCGGCTCACCGTGCTGATATTCAGTCTGTTTTGGTAAGACCTTTGGTTAAATCTGATGCTTGGAATACTAGAATTAATCGCTGGCGTGAACGCCGTGTTTGGGCCAAACTTGAAGAAAAATACGGAAAAATCCAATATCAAAAAGGAATTTAATGGAAGAATTAGTATGTATTGGCTGCGGAGCCAAAATTCAAACAGAAGATAAAGACAAAGCAGGATACACACCGAAAGCTGCTCTTGAAAAGGGCTTAGAGACTGGCGAATTGTATTGTCAAAGATGTTTTAGACTACGTCACTACAATGAAATCACTGATGTGCACATGACCGATGATGAGTTCTTGCAATTGTTGCATGAAGTGGGAGATAGTGATGCCCTTGTGGTCAATGTAGTGGACATTTTTGACTTCAATGGATCAGTTATCCCAGGTTTGCCACGCTTTGTTTCTGGCAATGACGTTTTGTTGGTTGGAAATAAAAAAGACATTTTACCTAAGTCTGTTAAAGACAGCAAGGTAACACAATGGTTGACAGAGCGTGCCCATGAAGAGGGCTTGCGTCCAGTAGATGTTATCTTGACTAGTGCTCAAAATCACCAAGCAATCAAAGACTTGATTGAGAAGATTGAAAGCTTGCGTCATGGGCGTGATGTCTATGTGGTGGGTGTGACCAATGTTGGTAAATCAACCTTGATCAATGCGATTATCAAAGAAGTCACAGGTGAAAAAGATATTATCACGACTTCACGTTTCCCAGGGACAACGCTTGATAAGATTGAAATTCCTTTGGACGATGGGAGCTATATCTTTGATACGCCAGGTATTATTCACCGTCATCAGATGGCGCATTACCTCAGTGATAAGAATTTGAAGTACATCAGCCCTAAAAAAGAAATAAAGCCAAAAACCTATCAGCTCAACCCTGAACAAACCTTGTTTTTAGCAGGTTTGGGACGTTTTGACTTCATTTCTGGCGACAAACAAGGATTTACCGCTTATTTTGACAATAATTTGAAATTGCATCGCACCAAATTAGCTGGAGCAGATGCCTTATACGATAAACACGTTGGTACTCTTTTAACACCGCCAACAGACAAGGAATTAGCTGATTTTCCACCATTAGTTCGTCACGAATTTACCATTAAAGATAAGATGGATATCGTGTATTCAGGGCTTGGTTGGATTCGTGTGAAAGCGTCAGAACAAAAGCCTGTGACCGTTGCAGCTTGGGCACCTGAAGGGGTTGCTGTCTTGCTCCGTAAGGCATTGATTTAACAAAAGAAAGGACCGTCATGCTAACATCAAAACAACGTGCTTTTTTGAAATCAGAAGCACATAGCTTGAAACCGATTGTACAAATTGGGAAAAATGGTCTAAATGACCAAATCAAGACCAGTGTTCGACAAGCTTTGGACGCTCGTGAATTGATTAAAGTAACCTTGCTTCAAAATACGGACGAAGATATTCATGAGGTTGCAGACATTTTAGAAGAAGAAATTGGTTGCGATACGGTTTTGAAAATTGGGCGTATCTTGATTCTTTACAAGGAATCGTCTAAAAAACAAAATCGCAAACTATCACCAAAAGTAAAAGAGCTAAACAAATAAGCTCGTCGTTTAGGAAGTCGCCTGACTTGGAGGTCGTCACTATGGCAATAGAATTGCTAACACCCTTTACCAAAGTTGAGTTAGAAAAGAAAGAAAAAGACACAAATCGAAAACAAATTGGTATTTTAGGAGGAAATTTCAACCCTGTTCACAATGCCCATTTGGTTATTGCAGACCAAGTTCGCCAGCAATTAGGCTTGGACGAGGTTTTTCTCATGCCCGAATACCTACCGCCACACGTTGACCAGAAAGACACGATCGATGAAAAGCATCGTTTGAAAATGCTGGAATTAGCAATTGAGGGTATTGACGGTTTAGGCATTGAAACCATTGAATTGGAGCGTAAAGGGGTCAGCTATACCTATGAAACCATGAAACTGTTGACGGAAAAAAATCCTGATGTGGATTATTATTTCATCATCGGTGCAGATATGGTGGATTATTTGTCAAAATGGCACAAAATTGATGAACTTATCAAAATGGTGCAATTCGTCGGTGTGCAACGTCCAAAATACAAGGCAGGGACGTCTTATCCTGTGATTTGGGTGGATGTGCCTATGATGGATATCTCATCAAGTTTGATTCGTCACCAGTTTGAAAAAGGTTTGAAACCAAACTTTTTACTCCCTAAACCTGTGATTGATTATATTGAGAAAGAAGGGCTGTATCGTGACTTATGAGCAGTACACAGGGACGAGCCGTGAGGACTTGCTTTCCAAAATCAAGGCTGTCATGAGCGACAAGCGATTTAATCACGTTCTTGGGGTTGAACAGACAGCTATTGAATTGGCAGAGCGTTATGGCTACGATAAGGAAAAAGCAGGGCTCGCAGGTTTATTGCATGATTATGCCAAAGAGATTTCAGACCAAGAATTTTTAGACTTGATTGACAAGTATAATCTTGACCCAGAACTCAAAAAATGGGGCAACAATGTCTGGCATGGCCTGGTTGGTATTTACAAGATTCAGGAAGATTTGGGCGTGACAGATAAGGATATCTTGCACAGCATTGAAACGCATACAGTTGGCTCAAGTCAGATGTCTTTGCTAGATAAGATTGTTTATGTGGCAGATTATATTGAGCCTGGTCGTCGTTTTCCTTTGGTGGAAGAAGCGCGTGCGATTGCCAAAGAATCATTAGATAAGGCAGTGGCTTATGAAACGGTTCATACCGTTGAGCACCTTGCACACCAAGCCTTTCCAATCTTCCCACAAACCATTGAAACTTATAATGCGTATGTTGGGTTTATGAAAGATGACAAATGAAAACAGCTCTGTTAGTGATTGATATTCAAACAGCCTTGATAGAGGCTAAACCGTATGCAGTTGATAACTGCTTGTCTGTCTGGCAAAAAGCAATCGCCACTTGTCGAGAGAAAAACATTGAGGTGATTTACGTCCGCCACAATGACGACGAACTACTAACAGGAAGTCATGGCTGGGAAATTTACGAAGCTATTGCTCCAGAAGTTGACGAGAAAATTTTTGATAAGCATTATAATAGTGCTTTTAAAAAAACTCATTTACAGACTTATCTGGATAGCCAATCTATTGATCAGCTGATTATCATTGGCATGGCAACGAATTATTGCATTGATACGACTGTTAAGGTGGCGTTTGAGTTTGGCTATGATTTGGTAGTTATTAAAAATGGCACGACTACCTTTGCTGAAAGAGAAATTACAGCAGAACAATTAATACAGCATTATGAAAGCACTTGGAATGGACGTTTTGCCCAAGTGGCTGATTTAGAAGAAATTTTAAAAGAGGATTAAATGGATAAAAAAGAATTACTAGAATTGGTTGTGAAAGCAGCTGATGAGAAACGTGCAGAAGATATGGTCGTTTTGGACCTTTACGGGTTGACTAGTGTGACTGATTATTTTGTAGTCGTGAGCGCTATGAACACTCGTCAATTGGATGCTATTGCTGAAAATATTCGTGAAAAAGTGAAAGAAGTCGCTGGTATAGCCAGCCATGCAGAAGGTGATAGTCGTACAGGTTGGGTACTTCTTGACCTTAATGATGTTGTTGTCCATATTTTCTCAGAAGACGAACGTGAACACTACAACATTGAAAAACTTTGGCATGAAGCACCAATGGTTGACGTGTCAGAATACCTTGCTTAATTTTGCAGCATTATTCTTATAATCTGAGGCACTTGTCTCAGATTATTTCATTCTAAGAATGATAGAAGTTTGATAGGACAAAACAATGAACAAAAACTACGAAAAATTTGCGGCTGTTTATGATGCCATCATGGACGACAGCCTTTATGACAAGTGGACAGACTTTTCGCTCCGCCATTTTCCAAAAGACAAGAAAAAACTCTTGGAATTAGCCTGCGGAACTGGGATTCAGTCAGTACGTTTTGCTAAAGCTGGTTTTGATGTGACTGGGCTAGATTTGAGTGAAGACATGCTTGAAATCGCGAGAAAACGCGCAGAAGCAGCAGGTGAAGCTATCGAATTCAAACAAGGTAACATGCTTGATTTGTCGCAAGCTGGTAAATATGATTTGGTGACATGCTATTCAGATTCTATTTGCTACATGGCTGATGAAGTCGAAGTCGGTGATGTTTTCAAACAAGTCTACGACAGCTTAAATGACGGTGGTGTCTTTATCTTTGACGTGCACTCAACTTACAAAACTGATACTGTCTTTCCTGGTTATTCTTACCACGAAAATGCAGAAGAATTTGCTATGGTCTGGGATACGTACGCTGATGACGCGCCGCACTCAGTTGTCCACGAATTGACATTCTTCTTGCAAGACGAAGACGGACGCTTCACACGCTACGACGAAGTCCACGAAGAACGCACTTACGAAGTCTTGACTTACGACATTCTCTTGGAACAAGCAGGCTTTAAATCATTCAAACTCTACGCTGATTTCGAAGACAAAAAACCACGCAAAAAATCAGAACGCTGGTTCTTTGTGTGCCAGAAGTAGGGGAGAAATAAAAAGAAGGTTATCTATTGAAATAATAGTTATCACCTTCTTTTTTAATTTACGCAGACAATTTTTATAAAATGCGGTAAAATAATAATAAATTAAAAGTTTTAAGGAGTTTCAAAAATGGCGAAAACCCTTGCAGCTGTATATATCAATGCTTCGCATAATGTAATAAAAAATAAACTAAATATAAAAACTAACCTGTCAGAAAAAATGGCAGGCTTTTTGCGTTGTTCACTTCTAAATTGTGAGGTGGATCATGGCTAAGTTCGATATTGTTTCCATTGAGGATAAAACAAAAGAGCTATTAGAA
>NZ_DEQF01000016.1:0-6729 GCF_002360305.1 Streptococcus sp. UBA3373
AGAAATTATAGAGCCGAAAAATCTATCAAGATGTCTTATCCTGATAGATTTTTGTGTTGTTTGATGTAGTCTAATTTTGCCTGTCGTGTTTTTCGCTTGAAGTGGCTTTCTGCGGACATGGCAGCTTGTTTGCTTTCAAAGCTTTCTTGATAGATGAGTTTAACAGGTAAGCGGGCTCTGGTGTATTTGGCACCCTTACCTTTATTGTGGGTCTGTATGCGTCTATCAACATCGGTGGTATAGCCTGTGTAGAGCGTTCCGTCTGCGCATTCGACCACGTAGAGATAGGCTAGTTTAGTGTCGTTTGGCATTTTTTCCAAAATAGATTTCAAAAATAGCGTCAGTGTACTCTCCGTTTTCTTTGTGGACAAAAAGTGGTGGGAGAATTTTCAGTCCATCTGTGGAGCCATCTTTGATGGCTTCAATGAGAAGCATATTAGCATCCTTGCCCATTTTAGGATAAACAAATTGAATGCGTTTTGGAGCTAGATTATACTGACGCAAGGTGTCGATGATATCAAGAAAACGGTCAGGACGATGCACCATGGCAAGGCGTCCGTTGGATTTGAGGGCGTGGCGTGCCACTTCGCAGATTTCGTCCAAATTGGTCGTAATTTCATGCCTAGCAAGTAAATAGTGCTCAGAGAGGTTTTTCTTTGATGTTTCGGATACTTTGAAATATGGAGGGTTACAAAGAATCAAATCAACACCTGAACGGGGGACATGGTTGAGTAGATTTTTCAAATCATCTTGCACCATCTGCACTTGGTTTTCCAAGTGGTTGAGCTGGATAGAGCGTTGTGCCATATCAGCCAAGCGTTCTTGAAGTTCCACTTCGATAATAGGAGCCTTGGTGCGTGTGCTAGCAAAGAGCCCCACAGCCCCATTTCCTGAACAAAGGTCAACAATTAAACCACGTGAAGGTATTTTTGGAAAACGAGAGAGCAAGATACTGTCGATAGAATAGCTAAAAACATCCTTGTTTTGAATGATTTTTACATCTGTCGAAAAGAGTTGGTCAATGCGTTCACCCGCTTTTAAAGTTACATTAGTCATGCCATTTATTATAGCAAATTTTAGAGCAAGTCACTAGCACGCGGCACATTTATTCTTCCTAAAATAACTCAACCGTGGTACAATGTTAAGGATAATGAAAGAAAAGGAGCCCGCCTGTGTTTTATACGTATTTGCGAGGATTAGTTGTATTTCTTCTTTGGATTTTTAATGGCAATGCACATTATCATAATGAAGATAAAATATTGAGCAAGGATGAAAATTACATTTTGGTAGCGCCTCACCGAACGTGGTGGGACCCGATTTACATGGCTTTTGCGGCTAGACCAAAAGAATTTATTTTCATGGCTAAAAAGGAATTGTTTACCAATCGGGTTTTTGGTTGGTGGATTCGCATGTGTGGTGCCTTTCCAATTGACCGTGAAAACCCTGGTAGAGATGCCTTACGTTACTCAATTAATATGTTGAAAAAAAGCAATCGCTCTTTGGTGATGTTTCCAAGTGGTAGCCGTCATTCAACAGATGTGAAAGGTGGGGTTGCGGTTATTGCCAAAATGGCAAAGGTTAAGATTATGCCTGTCGTTTATGCAGGTCCAATGGACGTTAAAGGGCTCTTGACAGGAGAGCGTGTTGACATGAACTTTGGGAACCCAATTGATGTGTCAGATATTAAACGCATGAATGATGAAGGGGTTGAAGAAGTCGCTCATCGCATTCAGACCGAATTTGATCGTTTGGATGCTGAAAATGCGACTTTTCATGTGGATAAAAAGCCAAATCCATTGACTTACATTTACCGCATTCCGTTAGGACTCATTGCCCTTGTTGTGGTGATTTTAACCTTGATTTTCAGTTACTTTGCTAGCTTTGTTTGGGATCCAGACAAACACCGTAAAATGAATTAAACCAAAAATGCTCGGCTATTAGCCGGGCTTTTTTCGAATAAATAAGTAGAAGTGGTCAAAAACCACAAAATCACAAATAAGGGAGTTAGAGTGTTGGACGTTATTTTGGAAACTATCAAAGCAAAAGTATCAGAGCATAAGGCCTTGGCAGCGAGTTTTGGGACTGTGTTTGCCATGTTGCTGGCTTTTTTTGTTTGGTCACAAGTCACTCAGCCTAAGGTGGAAGCCGAAAGCTCTTTGCCTGTCATTAGTAGCCAGTTGGCAAGCAGCAGTTCAGAGCAGGTCAAAAGCAAAACGGCGAGCAGCCAGTCTCAAACGACAAGTGGCAAAATAGTTGCGGACATCAAAGGGGCAGTGACCAATGAAGGTGTGTATGAGTTGCCTGCTGGCAGTCGGGTGACTGATTTGGTCAAAATGGCAGGTGGCTTCACGGAAGAAGCAGACCGAAAATCTGTGAATTTAGCTGAAAAGGTAAGCGATGAAGCTGTGGTTTATGTGGCAAAGATTGGGGAAGAGGTAAGTCCAGCCACAAAATTCCCCTCAACGGCCAGCGGTAGCCAGACAGAAGCTGCTACTGGTACCATCAATTTGAACACGGCGACAGCAACAGAACTTCAGATCATTTCAGGTATTGGGGCCAAACGTGCGCAAGATATCATTGATTACCGTGAGGCAAATGGCGGTTTTACTTCGGTTGAAGAATTGAAAAATGTGTCAGGTATCGGAGATAAGACCCTAGAAAAACTCAAATCAGAGGTGAGCATTGATTAACTATTTTCCCATTAAGCCAATTCAATTGGCTTTTTTAGTATTGTTGCTTTATTATTGGTGTTTCTCGCAAGCTTTATATTGTGGGTGTTTGCTATTAGTGGCCTTGCTACTTTTATGGAAACAGTACGGTTTTAAAAGATTAGGGCAGGTCTGCTTGTGTTTGGTAGGCTTTGCAGGTTTGTTTCTATACCAGGTGCAACAAGCAAATAACGCTTACCGCTCAGCTCCCTCTAAGCTTCAACACATTCAGATAATACCAGACACTCTGTCAGTCAATGGGGATTTGCTCTCTTTTCGCGGTAAGGCAGATGGACGGACCTACCAAGCTTTTTACAGATTGTCATCGGAAAACGAGCAAAAATGGTTTAAAAATCTATCCCAAACAGTACTTTTATCTGGTGATATAGAGCTAGCAGAAGCTACGCCCCAGCGTAATTTCGGTGGTTTTGATTATCGGACTTATCTAAAACATGAAGGAATTTACCGTATGGCTACCGTGTCAGAGATTATGGAGATAAAGGCGGTTTCTTCTCTAACGTTTGTGGAAAGGTTGCATGAGTGGCGTCGTCAAGCCATTGTTAGCATTCAGCAGCATTTTCCAGCTCCCATGCAGCACTATATGACAGGGCTTTTGTTTGGTTATTTGGACAAGTCTTTCGCGGAAATGAGTGATATTTACACGAGTTTGGGCATTATTCATCTGTTTGCCTTGTCAGGTATGCAGGTTGGCTTTTTTGTAGGGATTTTTCGGACCTTCTTTTTGCGTCTGGGCTTGCGCCGTGACCAGGTGACGGTATTGCAAATGCCATTTTCCTTTGTTTATGCTGGGTTGACCGGTTTTTCCGTTTCTGTGATTCGAAGTTTATTGCAAGCTATTTTGGCACCATTTGGCATTAAACGATTGGACAATCTAGCTCTGACAATGCTGAGTTTGTTTCTAGTGATGCCCTCATTTTTGCTGACGACGGGCGGCGTTTTGTCGTTTGCTTTTGCGTTCATATTAAGTCTGGTGCAGTTTGATGACTTGACACGTCATTCTAAAATATTTGCTGAGAGTATCGCTATTTCGTTGGGGAGTCTGCCCTTGCTCATTTATTTTTTCTCGGTGTTTCAGCCCTTGTCGATTGTTTTGACGGCTTGCTTTTCATTTGCCTTTGACGTGGTTCTCTTGCCGCTTTTGTCCCTTGTTTTTCTCCTATCGCCTTTTGTTAAGCTGACCTTTTTAAATGGCTTATTTGTGTTTTTGGAGCAAATCATCAAGGTAACTAAGGGAATGATTGGAGCACCGCTGGTTTTTGGCAAACCCCATCTAGCTATTTTGCTGCTTTTCTTTCTAATATTAGGAATCTTGTACGATGTTTACCGTCGGAAAAAGCTGGCGCTTTTCTTGCTTGCCGTGGTCGCTCTACTCTTTTTTCAAACCAAGCATCCGCTGGAAAATGAAGTGACGGTGGTCGATGTTGGGCAGGGAGATAGTTTGTTTTTGCGAGATGTGACGGGCAAAACGCTGCTCATCGATGTGGGTGGCAAGGTTGGTTTTGGAAAGAAAGAAGCGTGGCAGGAGTGTTTCAGTGATAGCAATGCGGAACGGACGCTGATTCCTTATCTTAAGAGCCGAGGGGTCGGAAAAATTGACCAGTTGGTTTTGACCCACACCGATGCAGACCACATGGGGGATATGCTTGTTCTAGCCCAAGAAATGCCGATTGGCGAGGTTTTGGTCAGTCAGGGAAGTTTGACTAAGACAGATTTTGTGGCGAAATTGCAAGTCATGAAAACCAAGGTTCGAGCGCTCCAAGTAGGTGATATGCTGCCTATCATGGGTAGTCGCTTGCAGGTGCTCTATCCCCATGATGTAGGCGACGGTGGCAATAATGATTCGATGGTGCTTTATGGACAATTGCTGGGCAAACGCTTCTTGTTTACAGGGGATTTAGAAAAAGAGGGCGAGCAGGATTTAATGGCTACCTATTCTCATTTACCAGTGGATGTTTTAAAAGCAGGCCACCATGGTTCAAAAGGTTCCTCAAGTCCAGAATTTTTAGCCCATATTTCCCCTCAAATGGCTCTGATTTCAGCAGGAGAGAAGAATCGTTACAAGCACCCTCACCAAGAAACCTTGGAACGTTTTAATCAGCAAGGTTTGCGCATTTACCGCACAGACCAAGAGGGCGCCATTCGGTTTAGAGGATTGACACATTGGCAAATCGAAACGGTGCGATGACTTGTTTGCCACCATGACGCTTGAGGGGATTTTTGATATAATAATGCTATGATTGCAATTGAAGAAGTGGACACACTAAAAAAGGAAAACCTAAGCTTGATTACAGTGGTGACAGGCGAGGATTTGGGTCAATTTTCCCAGCTGAAAGAACGCTTGATGGAGCGTGTGGGTTATGACAAGGACGATTTGACCTATTCTTATTTTGACATGGCTGAGGTGGATTATGAAGATGCTGAGATGGACCTTGAGAGTTTACCTTTTTTTGAAAACCAAAAGGTCGTGATTTTTGATAATCTGCTTGATATTACGACGTCTAAAAGAGCCTACTTGGATGACAAGGCCCTCAAACGTTTTGAAGCTTATTTGGAAAATCCTTTGGAAACGACGCGTTTGATTATCTACGCTCCAGGAAAATTGGACGGCAAACGCCGTTTGGTTAAGATTCTCAAGCGTGATTCCAGAATTTTTGAAGCCAAGCCTTTAAAAGAAGCAGAACTCAAAACTTATTTTCAAAAATTAGCGCATAAGGAAAAATTGACCTTTGATTCTGGGGCTTTTGACGCCTTGCTGTTGAAGTCTAACTATGATTTTAGTGAGATGTTGAAAAACATTGCCTTTTTAAAATCCTACAAGGCAGACGGTCATATTACGACAGATGATATTAGCCAAGCCATCCCTAAGACTTTGCAGGATAATATCTTTGATTTGACGCAGTTTGTGTTAAATGGCAGAATTGATGAGGCGCGTGACTTGATTCGTGATTTGCGTTTGCAAGGAGAGGATGAGATTAAGCTGATTGCGATTATGCTGGGGCAATTTCGGATGTTTCTACAAGTCAGCCTCCTAGCTCGTCAGGGCAATAACGAGTCGCAGATTGTTAGCCGCTTGTCTGATTATCTTGGCCGTCGGGTCAATCCCTACCAAGTCCGATTTGCGTTGCGGGATTCAAGGCCTTTATCCATTGCCTTTTTAAGATTAGCCATCAAGATTTTGATTGAAACCGATTATGCCATCAAAACAGGGACTTATGACAAGGATTATTTGTTTGATGTTGCCATTTTAAAAATCGCTCATGAACGCCATTGAAATCACTTAAAAAAGCGGTCAAATTATTTGCCCGCTCTGCTATTTTCTTATAGAATAAGAGTACAAAGATGAAAGAGGTAATCCGCATGGCTATTATTTTACCAAACCTACCTTACGCATATGACGCTCTTGAGCCTTATATTGATAAAGAAACCATGATTTTGCATCATGATAAACACCACGCTACTTATCTAGCAAATGCCAATGCTGCATTGGAAAAACACCCTGAAATTGGGGAAGATTTAGAGTTTTTGTTGTCAGATGTGACACGCATTCCAGAAGACATTCGTCAAGCCCTCATCAATAATGGTGGTGGCCACCTTAACCACGCGCTTTTCTGGGAATTATTGACGCCTGAAAAACAAGAACCAACAGCAGAAGTTCTAGCAGCTATTGAAGACGCTTTTGGCTCATTTGAAGACTTTAAAACAGCCTTTACCCAAGCAGCCACAACTCGCTTTGGCTCAGGATGGGCTTGGCTAGTGGTCAACCAAGAAGGCGAATTAGAAGTGATGTCAACAGGTAACCAAGATAACCCAATTTCACAAGGCAAACAACCTATTTTGGGTCTTGATGTGTGGGAACACGCTTATTACCTCAAATATCACAATGTTCGTCCAGATTACATCAAAGCTTTCTTTACCATTATTAATTGGGAAAAAGTCGCAGAATTATATAAAGCAGCAACTGCCTAAGTTGTTCGCTGAAAAATCGGCTCATTGTCAACTG
>NZ_DEQF01000030.1:0-13152 GCF_002360305.1 Streptococcus sp. UBA3373
GGTGTTCTTAAGCTTGGCAGGTTAATGGCTGATTGATATTTGGTATTCAACTCTGCAACTGCCTCAAGTCTCTCCAAAGCTTCTGCAATATTTTCTGACTGGCGGTTATTTGACAAATCATCAGGTTTAATAGCTGATTTGACTTCAATCTGCCCGATTTTCTCTTCTGTCAGATCTTTATCTGTGACAAATTCAACCTTAAATGGTAAGTCCTTATAAGCTTCATGAATGGCCAACATCCAATCTTGGAAAGTCATGAAAGCTTCACGTTCTGCAACTGGAAGATGATTATTTTCTGACTTACCGCTGTATTTATCAACCAATTTTTCAGAACTTGCTTTTCCGACTAAATACAATTTCTTCTCAGCACGGGTCATGGCAACATAGAACAAACGCATTTGTTCAGACAAGGTTGCTAGGCGCAGTTCACGTTTATTAAGCTGATAAGGCAAAGTGTCCATGCTGACTTTAACGGTTGGAAAAACATCCGTATCTAACTCTTCTCGCATGTCAGCCAAATATTTGATACCAGCTCCATTTTGACGTGACAAAATCAAGGGTGACATCATGTCTTGAATACTGAATTTCTTATCAATGTTCAAAATAAAGACATACTTGAATTCAAGTCCTTTACTCTTATGGATAGTCATCAAATTCACAGCATGTTTTGGAAGGGCCACTTCAACGTCAGCCAAATCATTTTCACTTTCTAAGACGCGATCAATCATGCGAATAAAGCGTGATAAGCCTTTAAAGCCAGTCTTTTCAAAATTATTAGCGCGAAGGGCAAGGGCGTAAAGATTGGCTTGGCGCTGCTCGGCACGGGGGAGATTGCCCACGTAATCATAATAAAAGCGCTCATTGTAAATCTTCCAAATCAAATCATAAAGCGAATGCCATTTGGCAAAATCACGCCACTTGCTAAAGCAAGTCATAAAATCTTTTAATTTTTCACGTAAAACTGGTGTGACCAATTCTGCATGCTGACCTTGATTAGCCAAAGCATGTTCTAGTTTTTGGTAAAGATTGGCTCTGGTCTCATCCTCGCTTGTTTGAAGAGCAAGACGAGCAAGATCATCTTCGTTAAAAGAAAACATTGGTGAACGCATCAGAGCTACCAAAGCATAATCATTAAGCGGATTATCCAGAGCTCGAAGGGTATCTAGCATCACCATAACTTCAACAGATTTTAGGTAATTTTGCTCACCGCCATCCGTCACCAAAGGAATACCATAATGTTCAAAAGTCTGCAAAATACCATCATTACGCGTACGTGATGAAACTAGCAACGTGATGTCTTCAAAGGCAACACCTCCTTCGTTATGCAGGCGAATAATTTCTTTAGCTACCAGCTTAACCTCGTTTGGATTGATTTGCTCCTCTTCTGGACTACTTGCAAGTTCACCACCATCATCAGTATCGTAAATAAGGACTTGTGTTTTATTTTCTGGATGAGCTTCTTTTTGTGCGGGACTGCCTGCTACTAACTGGTGCATGCCATCATACAAAATTTCCCCAACAGACTCGTCCATCAAATGCGTAAAGACACTATTTGTCGTATCCAAGACTTCTGACTGACTACGGAAGTTTTCTTTTAGCAGAATTAATTTTCCATGTTCTGGATGCTCTTGAAAATCCTTGAATTTTTGGTTAAAAATCTGCGGATCAGCCTGACGAAAACGATAGATAGATTGCTTGATATCTCCCACCATGAATCGATTATGACCATTTGACAATAATTCAAGCATGCGTTCTTGCGTGTGATTGTTATCTTGGTACTCATCGACCATGACTTCGTGGTATTTATCTTGGTAGAGCTCACGAATATCTGGATTTTCTTCCAAAATCTGGATAGCAAAATGAGCGATATCCGAAAACTCAAAAGCATTTTCTTGGATTTTAGCTTGCAAATATTGTTCAGAAAAATCCTGCATAAACGCTTGTAAAAGTTCTAACAAAGGTAGACTTTCCGATTGGTATTTGAAGATAGTTTCTAAGTGTTTCAGACCAGCCAAACGACCTTGGAGAGTCTTGAAAATTGGATATTTTACCCCTGCAACTGTCACAGCTGGACTAGATGGAATCAAGTCAGCCACATCTGTCGCCAAACGACCAAGTCCATCACGACCGTAAAGCGTCTCAAAATGCAAAGCCCACTCATGCAAATGCTCAATCATGTTCAAATGCTTTTTATAAGCCGCTGTAGGCGTCCCCTTAGCTGTTTTTTGCTTATAATCTTCTAAATCCGTCACATCTTGTAATTGATTAGCTGTCTCATGCATGCAAGCTAGAAAATCCACAACTTCTTGGTCGGGAATGGCGGAAAAATCAGTATAGGTTCTAGCACCTTTCAAGAAAACCTCAGCCAGCCATTTCTTAGGATTATCCGTTGCTTGACTGAAATCATAGATTTTGTAAACAATTCCTCTAAAAGCTGTGGTATCTTTACGATTGCCAGAAAAATTACGAACTAATTTGCGGAAAATGTCTTGATTTTGCCCCGTCATGTAATCTGCAAAAAGATCTGCAAAAACGTCATTCTTGATAAGATCTTGTTCGCTCTTATCCGTCATAATGCGAAAAGTCGGTGAAATTCCTAATGTGTAGCCGTATTGGTTAACCAACTTTTGCGTAAAGGCATCCATGGTTCCAATATCAGCAGTCTGCAGAGCTAGCAGCTGCTCATTAAGATAGGTTTTTAAATCATTATGCGTCGCTTGTTGCAAAGCTTGGCTGATTTTTTTCTCAAGACGTTCTTTTAATTCTCCCGCTGCTTTAACTGTAAAGGTCGAAATAAAGAGCTGGTCAACAGCAATCCCACGCAAAATTTTATCAATAATGCGCTCAACCATGACGAAAGTTTTCCCAGAACCAGCCGACGCTGATACCAAAATATTGTTGCCATAGCTATAAATGGCTTCAATTTGTTCAGGTGTTCGTTTTTGCGCTTTTGATGACTGCGCCTCTTTTTGCTGTAGAGAAGAAATCGCTTCAGCCGTTAAAAATGGTTTAAAGGTCATCTTTTTCCTCCTCTTCTTGCATCAGGCTCAAAAAGCCTTGACGTCTATCTTTTCTTGGTAATTTAAACCACTTGCGTGCGTATGGCATGTGGCGGTCCGCTTCAAAGCGTGTGATAGCTTTTAATTGGTCACCCTTAACCGTCTTACCATCCTCACTGTAAGGATTAATCAAAAAGTATCCTTGTTTAATTTGCTCAGCTGCTTGAAGGAATAATTTTTGATTATAAGCTAGTAAAATATCTAACTCTTCTTGCGTGTAAACAGAATCATTAAGATGATAATTTCCATTTGATAAATAGCCTTTTTCATCTTCTAAGAACAAGCCACGATAGCGAAGTTCTTTAGACAAATTTTCCAAAATTTTCTCTGTAGTAGTTACCGATGACAAATCTACTTTTGGCTCTTGCATGTGAAGGTACATGGCTCCAAAAATCTTATCTGATTTACTTTTAATTTTTTTATCGCGAAGTGCTTGCATATAAGTCACCAATTGCGGATTAAGACCATTGTAGAATTTTTGAATATCAAAGGTATTGTTACTTGATTTGTAATCAACCACCCCAAGACTTCCATCTGACAAACGATCCACACGGTCAATAATGCCTCGAATACGAACTGCATTGGCAAGCATTAATTCAAAAGGTTCTTCTTCATTTTCCACCTGGATCTGAGTATCCTGACGTAAAATGGTTGCCGTGCTTCTAGCAATATCTTCTAAGACTGTCAATGAGTAGCGGCTTTCCTCGTCTTCTTCGTAGATAAATTTGAAAGCATCTTCGGCGTTGGTTGTTTGAATAGCTCGATCTAATTTATTGTCAAACGGCTGGTTAGAAGCATCTTTCATGACCAATTCAAAGACACGATGAAGGTATGTTCCGTGATTTCTAGCATCAGGGTGAATGGTTTCAACCTCTTGTAAACCAAGCACATACTGTAAGAAATATTTGTACTGATTGTTATAGAAAGTTGTCACCGCTGATGAAGATAAATTAATCGGCTCATCACTTGGAAAACGCGTCTCAATCACTTCATCAGAAACTGGCTTGGTCTGCATATTGTCCTTAATAAGTGGCAATTCAATACCGTCATTTACCAGTTTTTTACGAAGATAACGTACAGCTACTGACCAGAAGGTCTGCTCTTCTTTACTAAGCTCGCGTTCTTCTTCAATAGCTAAGCGATTAACCTCAATCACACGAGATAAGAGCGCTTTATAATTCCCAATGTCTTCAGCATCTGTCGACAAACGATTTCGTCCCTTAACCAAAACAGGCACACCAAAGCTAGCTAATTCCGCAAGATAAGAAGATTCCTTATCTTCTGACTCGTTAGCAATTTGTGGCAAACTGAGCACCAATTCTTCCGTCGCTGAATTAAACAATGACAAAGCAGCAAAATGATTTTTCTTAATATTTTCACGACTAATCATATCAAAACGTTGATTGTCAGCTGTTGTCTCATTAACCTTGGCACGTTCTTCATCTGAAATCAAGCTACGATTTTGCGCAATCTTTGGGAAATGCGACTGCGTCATGCCAAGTGCAAAGACAAATTTATTGGTATGTGGCTCAACCAAATCATAAGATTTTACAGAAACCACATCAACACTTGCTGGCACTACGCGGTACTGGGCAGCCAACATACCGCTTCTTAGAAGAGCTAAAAATTCATCCAAAGACAATTTTTCTTGTCCAAAAATCGTTTGAAATTGCTCGAGAATGCCAGTAAATGTTCGCCAAACTTGCTCGTGCTTTTCCTGGTCATTTTCTGAGAAGGTAGCTACCATACGCTCTAAATTCTCAGGCAAAGAAATAGCACCCAAGAAAGTCATCAATTTTTCAAGCAGGCTTGAGCCAAACTGCTTTTGTGCCTTAAATAAACCTAGCAAAGGCGCTATTATTTGCTCGCGCATGCAATTAATATAAGCTAAGTGTTCTTCACCCTTGTAAGCAATCGTGAACTCCTTGCCAAATTTACTTTGTCCTTTAATATCAGCGTAAATCAGATATTGCTCAAAAAGGTCTAAATCATCTTGAGTGAAGGAACCATAAAGTCCTGTTTTCAAAAGATTAACCACATCTTCCATACGAAAACGATAACGTTTCACGCGCTCCAAGGAATCAATAAAATGCACCAAAGGATGATCGCTCATCGACTCTGCTTTTCCAAAATAATAGGGAATTTCATATTTATCAAAAATTTTGCCGATTTGCAGACGATAGCTATCCACATCACCCAAAAGCACCAAAATATCTTTATAGCGATAGCCTTGGTGAAGTTTATGACGAATAGCCTTTGCCACATGCTCAACTTCTTCTTTTTGATTAATAACATCCCAGATAGCATAATGTTTCTTATCATCTTGCGTTAAGGTGATATCTGATGTTGTAAAGTCGTGCTTAGCTTCAAAGAGTTTTGACAACTTAGCAAATGCTTCTTGAGATTTTTGAGAACTCTCGACATACTCTGGCTGTGTTTGAAATTTAGCAGCCAAAGAATGCAAAAAATCCAAACTTGCCTGATAGACATTCCCAGTTGAAAATGTAGCCTTATAAGCCTTTTGACTACTGTAAGTTCCGATAATCACTTGAGCACATTTTTCCTCTAAAAGGCTGACTAAGTCTTCCTCTTCTGCTGAAAAACGAGTAAAGCCATCGATAACCAAAACAACATTTTCAAGCGCATCATCCAAATGACCCGATGCTACCTGTTTAACAAAAAATGCAATTTTTGATTGATTTTCATACTGGTTAGCTAACAAAATGTCATTAACTGCCAAAAAGATTTTCACCAAATCTTCTTGCTTCTCAGCCGTATGCAATTCTGTCAAATCAAGCACGGTCATGTTAGCCGTTTTTAATTCCTTATACAAATCAACCAATTGCTTGATGAAATTCGTATCTTGCTTTAAACGCCCGAAAACTTTCAAATCTGTATCAGAAAAATGAGACAGCGCACGATAAAAAATCATAGCTAAGCCATTGTCATCAATCGTTTCTTTGGTCTGAGGTTCATTTAAGACAAAATAGCGCGCCATTTGAGCAAAACGTGTAATGGTAATGGCAAAAGACGCTTGGTCAGGCAAAAGTTCCAAAACTGCCCTTTCTTTTTCAAAAGACAAAGAGTTTGGAGCGATGTAGAAAACACGCTTACCAGCTTTAGCCTCTTCCATCGCTTTTCTTGCCAAAATTTCAGTCATATCAAACTGAATATCTGTATATAATAATTTCATAATAATCCTTCGTCATGTCACTAGATAATCCTATTATACCAAATTCTGCTTTTGGTTTGGCCTTTTGATAAACAAGAAACCACCACTACTTTCGTAGAGGTGGTTTATCTATATTAACCAAAATAGCCTAATATTGTATCAAATGATTAACGAACTTCTGCTCCTAGTTGTTCAACAAGGACTTTAGTGATTTTATCCATGTATTTAGTAACTTCTTCATCAGTCAAGTTATCGTTTGGATTTTGGAATGTAAGGCTGTAAGCCATTGATTTCATGCCTTCGGCGATATTAGCACCAGCATAAACGTCAAAGAGTTTGATATCTGTCAAACGTTTCACGTTAGCCGATTCAATAGCTGTAATGATGTCTTTATGCGTTGTTGTGCTTGGCAATAACAAGGCAATATCACGAGAAACTGCAGGGAATTTGGTGATGTCAACAAAAGTTTTATCCGCAGGAAGAGCTGCTTCAATCATATCCAAGTTCAATTCTGCAACATAAGTTTCAGGAATATTGTAGTTGTTAGCGGTTTGTGGGTGAACTTGTCCGACAAATCCAAGCAATTGGTCATCTAGGTAGATGGCTGCTGTACGTCCTGGGTGCATGCTGTCAAGACCTTTTTCAGCCACATAATCCACCGTCACATCAAGCTTATCAAAGAGAGCGTCCAAAATACCTTTGGCATAGAAGAAATCAACTGGAGTTGCCTTGGTTTGGAAATCTTTTTCAGCCACTAAACCAGAAATCGCAAAAGCAAAAGTGCTGATTTCATTTGGCAAATCTTCTTTTGGATTGCCTTTTTGTTCAAAGATTTTACCAATTTCGTAAATGGCAATATTGCTGTTTTTACGAGCGACGTTGTAAGCGATGGTATCTAACATACCAGACACAATGTTTTGACGAAGCACTGAGCGTTCCACTGACATTGGCCACATTAATTCGGTCAAATGGCTTGGTTGTAAGGTAAATTCAACAGCTTTTTCAGGTGTTGTCAAGGCGTATGACACGATTTCAGTCAAACCAGCACCTTCTGCGATTGAACGCACTTTGCGGCGTAATTTTTGCGTCGCAGTCAATTCGCCTGCTGTTCCAGCAGCTTCTGGAAGGGTTGTTGGTAGATTGTCATAACCATAGATACGCGCAATTTCTTCAACCAAATCAGCTTGAATGGCAATATCCCAGCGACGACGTGGCACTGAAACAGTGAAATGTTCTGCATTGCCAGACACACCAAAGCCAAGTTTGGCAAAGACATCTTCGATATCAGCATAAGTTAAGGATGTACCCAAGCGAACGTTAACGTAATCAAGGCTTGTTGATACTTCAACGTCTGTTGTTGGAACAAAACCAGCTTCAACACACCCAACAAGAACTTCTCCGCCTGCCAATTCATTTAGCATAGCAGCTGCAAAATCAAGGGCTTCATCAACAGTTGCGTAGTTGATGCCTTTTTCAAAACGTGATGAGCTTTCAGAACGAAGGTTCAAGCGGCTGCTGGTTTTGCGAATAGATGTGCCATCAAAGACCGCAGCTTCCAAAACAACGTTTTTAGATTGGTTATCAATTTCAGTTGCTTGTCCACCCATAACACCTGCAAGGGCAACTGGTTTGTCCGCAACAGTGATAACAAGGTCCTCATCCACCAGGTCACGTTCTTCGCCATCAAGGGTTACCAATTTTTCACCCAAACGCGCTTGACGGGCAACAATTTTGCTATCGTCAAATTTATCCAAATCAAAAGCGTGCATTGGTTGACCAAAGTACAACAAGATGTAGTTAGTGACGTCAACCACATTGTTGATTGGGCGAATACCAGCATTCATCAAAAGGTTTTGCAACCATTGTGGGCTTGGTTTTACCGTTATATTTTCCACCACACGCGCTTTGTAAGTCAAAACCTTATCAGATTCGATAGCCACATCAATCACATCTTTGGCTGCTTTTTCAACTTCTTTTACGTCTTTTTGTGGGAAGTGAACAGATTTGCCATAAATGGCTGCCACTTCATGAGCAACCCCACGCATTGAAAGAGCGTCCGCACGGTTTGGTGTGATTGACAATTCAATAATCTCATCATCCAAATCAAGGTATGGGAAAATGCTATCACCTGGTTTTGCTTCTGCTGGCAAGATTTGAATACCATCTGAAAATTCTTTTGGAATGATTGAATCAGGCAAACCAAGTTCTTCTAGAGAACAAATCATCCCAAGTGATTCCATGCCACGGATTTTACCTTTTTTGATTTTGTAATTGTCTGCAATACGAGCTCCTGGAACGGCTACAATGACATTAATCCCTGCAGTCACATTTGGGGCACCACAAACGATTTGGCGCAATTCGTCATCACCTGTATCCACTTGGCAAAGGTGCAAGTGAGTATCAGGGACATCTTCACAAGAAACCACATGACCAACGACCAATTTCGTTAAACCATCAGACGGGCTTGATACCCCCTCAACTTCAATCCCTGTTGTTGACATTTTTTCAGAAAGCTCGTGTGTTGTCACATCAACATCGACAAGCTCTTTTAACCATTTATAACTGACTAACATAATCTAATCGTTAAAAGCGTGTTTGCATTCAAGCAAAACTCAAATGACAAACGCTTTATTCCTTTCTACTGTTTATTCTTTTAGACTGACTTTTTTGTAAATGAGCTGATTTTAATAGCTACACTTGCTTAAGATTTAAATTGTTCTGAAAAACGCATATCGCCTTGATAGAAACCACGAATATCGTTGATACCATAGCGAAGCATTGCAATGCGTTCTTGACCAAGACCAAAAGCAAAGCCAGAATATTTTTCAGAGTCAACACCAGACATTTCTAAGACGCGAGGGTGAACCATTCCTGCCCCAAGAATTTCAATCCAACCTGTTTTCTTACAAACGTTACAGCCTTTACCACCACATTTGAAGCATGACACGTCCACTTCAACAGATGGCTCCGTGAATGGGAAGTAAGATGGACGAAGGCGGATTTTACGGTCTTCACCAAACATTTTTTTGATAATCATCTCAAGCGTTCCTTTAAGGTCACCCATTGAAATATTTTCGCCAACCACAAGTCCTTCGATTTGGTGGAATTGGTGGCTGTGTGTGGCATCATCGGTGTCACGACGGAACACACGCCCTGGTGAAATCATTTTCAAAGGTCCTTTGGCAAAGTCGTGTTTGTCAAGTGTACGGGCTTGAACAGGGCTTGTGTGCGTACGAAGCAAGATTTCTTCTGTAATGTAGAAAGTGTCTTGCATATCACGCGCTGGATGGTCTTTTGGCAAATTCATGCGTTCAAAGTTGTAGTAATCTGTTTCCACTTCAAAACCATCGACTATTTGGAAGCCCATACCGATGAAAATGTCTTCAATATCTTCGCTGATTTGAGTCAAGACATGACGGTTACCAAGGTTCACATGGCGACCTGGCAAAGTCACATCCAAACTTTCAGATTCTAATTGAGCTTTAATTTTTGCTGCTTCAACAATTTTAGCTTGTTCTTCAAAAGCTTTTGTCAAGACGTCGCGGACTTCATTGACTTGTTTTCCAACCACTGGACGCATATCATGTGAGAGTTCTTTCAAACCTTTCAACAATTCTGTCAATGATCCTTTTTTCCCAAGAACTTGTACACGTAATTCTTGAAGTTCTTTGGCATGATCGCCATGCATTTCAGCCAACTTGGCTTGCGTTGTTTCTTTTAATTCTTCTAATTGCGCTTGTAAATCCATTCCATTCCCTCTCTGAATACTGCTCACAAAACGAAAAACGTGCCAAGCTCCATTAGCGGAGCGTTGACACGCGGTACCATCCGTTTTTTATCTGACTTGCAGACCTTAATTCTTGTCTTTTTTGGTGAGTGAATTCGCCAAACTTTCATCTAGGAAGCTTCCAGTCACGGCTCCCATTCCCTGTTAAACTGCCATAAGGGTACTACTCTCACAAGACACTATTCAATTACAGTTTATTCTAACAAATTTTAAACCATTTGACAAGATTGAAAAACGGCTAATTGACACTGACCTCACCAGAATAGTAATTGAAAGTCAGGCCGCTTTGGACATTTGGAATAAAGACATTAAATTCCAAACTACCGTCTGATGATTTTGCCTCCAAATGCGTACCACTTGAGAGAATATTGTCGCCATCATAGATTAAGGTCACGCGATAACGCACACGTTTGTTTTGATCCAAAGCCTTGCGAACCTGTGATTCATAGTAATTCTGACCTGTTGAGTCTTCTGAGTTGGCTTCATTTGCCCAAGCTGTTTGCGTTGCCACATTAGCAGGATTGCTGGTTGAGGCATCAAATCCTTTTAGACCACCAACCAAAGCATAGCCCAGCAAATGCCCGCGATCAACGGCATGGTGATAAGTTCCTGACAAGTGTTGCAATTGGTGCCAGCCAGCTGGTTTCCAAGAAGTTGAGCCATTGCCAGTTTCCTCACGGCTCTTGTATTGGCGTGTGGATTTGCTTAGCAAGGCATTCGCAACCGTCGGAACCGTTTGCCCTTGAACGGTTTTGGTTTTGTTGTTGACATAAGGCTTACTCGATACCTTGGCATTTAAAGACGTCTTGTTTTGATTCACAATATAAGCTCCAGCCCCATTCCACTCAAGCTTGTTGCCCAACTGTTCCTTGACGCTATCGGTTAAAACCGTTTCTGCTAAGGCTTGACTTGGGACATCGTCTGTTGATTTGGATTGGTTAGACGTGACAGATGAGGCAGACGTTTCTTGCCCAGTGACCAAGGAAACCACCTGCTGCAAGGATTGCTCGCCTGATTCTGAGGTGGTTACCCAGCCCGTCCCGATACCAATTAAGGCAACTAGTACTGCAATAATGGATTTAAACTGTTTTGATGTTTTTGATTTTTTCGCCATAATTCCTTCCATTAAAAAAATGGAAAACCGCATTTACTCGCATAAAGGCGATTATCCACTTTGAATTTGATAATGTGATTAACCTAACCGTTTCCAGTGAATTTTCCGATAATGGACTGCCATTTATCAAGGGATAAGATGGCTAAGGGGTTCTTACCCTCTCCAAAAACGCTGTAACCTAGCATTAAACCGATAGCTAGAAAAAGAACGCTAAGAATCACCACCACTAGAATTAAGGTTAGTTGTTTTGCAACATATTTCCAACCTGTTGTCATTTAGTCCTCGCTTACACGCTTAATATGCGCTCCTAGTTTTGCTAATTTTTCATGGAATTTGTAGTAGCCACGGTCAAGGTGAACCAATTTGCCAACTGTTGTTGTGCCTTTTGCCACCATACCAATCATAATCAAGGCAGCACTGGCACGCAAGTCTGTAGACATGACAGGTGCTCCTTGTAATTCTTTGCCTCCATGAATCATTGCTGTATCACGCAAAATCTCAGACTGCAAGCCCATGCGGCGCATTTCTTCAAGGTGTTGGAAACGATTTTCAAAAACCGTTTCAATCATGGTTGATTCGCCGTTCACAACCGCCATCAAAGCGGTAAATTGCGCCTGCATATCCGTTGGAAAACCAGGGTGGGGTAGGGTTTTAACAGTCACTGGTTTTAAGGCTGGCGTGTCCGCAATCACACGGATACCCTCTTCTTCATCAATCACTGTCACGCCCATCTCAATCAATTTCGAAATCAACGGACGATTGTGTTCCCAAATGGCATCTTTCACCAAAACATTACCTGAAGTCATGGCTGTAGCGACCATGAAAGTCCCTGCTTCAATACGGTCTTGCACCACATCGTGTTCTGCACCGCGGAGGCTTTCCACACCAGTAATGGTCAAGGTTTCTGTACCTGCTCCTCTAACCTTTGCTCCCATTTTATTTAGCAGCATGGCTAAATCAACAATTTCTGGTTCGCGTGCAGCATTTTCAATGGTTGTCACACCTTCTGCCAAAGTGGCTGCCATCATCAAGTTTTGCGTTGCTCCAACAGATGGGAAATCCATGTAAATCGTGGTTCCACGCAACTTGCCGTCAACTGTCGCAGTAATATCACCGCCAGATTGTGTGATAGTTGCTCCCATTGCCTCCAAACCTTTTAGGTGCAAGTCAATCGGACGACTTCCAATCGTGCAACCGCCTGGCATAGATACTTGAGCATGGCCGTTACGAGCCAAGATAGGTCCCAGAACAACAATAGAAGCACGCATTTTGCTCACATACTCGTAAGGAGCAACATCTAAAATTTTTCCTGATGCATCAACCTCAATGGTGTTAGTGGCTTCATCAAAATCCACTTGAATGTCCAAACCACGCACCACATGATTCATGGTAAACACATCCGAAAGAATTGGCACATTCGTAAGTACCGTCTTTCCTTCTTCTGGTAAAATGGTGGCTGCAAGAAGTGGCAAGACGGCATTTTTAGCTCCTTCAATGACCACTTCTCCTTGCAAACGCGTATGACCACCTTCTATAATAATCTTATCCAAAATGAACTCCATTCTCAATATTCTATTAACTAGAATTATATCACAGTTTTCTATTTAATGCTTTTATTGAAAGCTGAAGAAAAGTGTTTGACTCAATGTCACAATTTCCAAGATAAAATTGCTAACCAAGTAGCCAATTGCAATGCTTAAAAACAAGATAAACACTTTCAAGCGCCCGATATTATCAGGGGTGTTTTTTATCCACTTAGACCAGTCAAATAACCGCCTTAACAAAGAATTGGTCATAGCAATAAAAATGACATGACTAAATAGACTTACAGTTGTATTTAATATTTCCATAATGCCATTATAACATAAAAAAGACCTTCACAGTATCATTCCTCAAAAAGCCCTTACAACTGTAATCTTCTTGTCATAAGAAGACACAAAAAAAGCTAGACAAAGAGGCTCTATAAAAAGTCACATAACCAAGAAACTCCTGACAAATGTGGCTCTATAATTTCTGTAGT
>NZ_DEQF01000013.1:0-1827 GCF_002360305.1 Streptococcus sp. UBA3373
CCTTTAACTGTTACTTCAACAGTCTTTAATCCGTGTTCCATTGCTGCTTTTGTAGCAGTTTCTGCTGCCATTTGAGCGGCAAAAGGAGTTGATTTTTTGCTTCCTTTGAAACCTAATGAACCAGCTGATGACCACGCTAATGCATTTCCGTGAGTATCAGTGATCATGATGATAGTGTTATTGAATGTAGAATGGATATGTGCAATACCTGCTTCTATATTCTTCTTCACACGGCGTTTACGATTCACTTTTTTTGCTGCCATGAAGTTTTAACCTCCTTCACTTAAGAATTATTTTTTCTTGCCAGCGATAGCGCGAGCTGGGCCTTTACGAGTACGTGCATTGTTTTTCGTGTTTTGTCCACGAACAGGCAATCCACGGCGATGACGGATTCCACGGTAAGAACCGATTTCCATCAAACGTTTGATGTTCAAGTTTACTTCACGACGAAGGTCACCTTCAACTTTAATTGCATCAACTTCACGACGGATAGCATCTTCTTGATCTGATGTTAAATCTTTAACACGGATGTCTTCTGAAACACCAGCTGCAGCTAAGATTTTCTTAGAAGTCGCAAGTCCGATACCATACACATAAGTAAGTGAAATTACTACACGTTTTTCATTTGGAATATCAACTCCAGCAATACGAGCCATTTTTTCTCCTTTCTATATTATCCTTGACGTTGTTTGTGTTTTGGATTTGATGGACAAATTACCATAACACGACCGTTACGACGAATAACTTTACAGTATTCGCAAATTGGTTTGACTGATGGTCTTACCTTCATTTTTTTATCCCTCCAATTATTTCGATTATTTAAAGCGGTATGTGATACGGCCACGAGTTAAGTCGTAAGGACTCATTTCAACAGTAACACGATCACCTACCAAGATACGGATATAGTTCTTACGGATTTTTCCTGATACAGTTGCCAAGATTTGGTGTCCATTTTCTAACTCAACAGTAAACATAGCATTAGGCATCGTCTCAACAACTTTACCTTCGATTTCAATCACATCTTCTTTTGCCACGCAAAAGCCCCCCTCTAAATTTCGATTTGATGTCCTCTGGATACAGAGGTAACAATTATAAGTCAGACTAACCTATTATAGCATCAAATTAATGCTTACGCAAGTATTAAAATCTCATTATTTTAATTTTGCTACAACATCTGCAATGTCAGCAAAAACAGCATCAATATCTTGGTTACCTTGAATATCGTAAACAAGACCTGATTGACGATAATGTGAAAGAATTGGTGCTCCTTGAGCGATATTAACATCAAGACGGCGTTTTACAGTTTCAGGTTTGTCATCTTCGCGTTGGTAGAAATCATCTTCATTGTAATCACCAACTGGTGGATTGAATACTTTGTGGAATGTTTCTCCTGTTTTGCGGTTAATGATACGACCACTCAAACGTTCAACAAGTGAATCTGGGTTAACATCGATGTTAATCACACCATCTAATGTCAAATTCAAGTTGTTAAGAGTTTCGTCCAAAGCATGTGCTTGTTCGATAGTACGTGGGTAACCATCGAGCAAGAAACCTTTTTCTGCAATATCAGCTTGTGCTAAGCGTTCTTTAACAATACCGTTTGTCACTTCATCAGGAACCAATTCACCTTTATCGATGAATGATTTTGCCAATACACCCATTTCGGTTTTGTTTGCCATTGCTGCACGGAACATATCTCCAGTAGAAATATGTACTAAACCAAATTTTTCAACAATTTTGGCTGCTTGAGTCCCTTTACCAGCACCTGGCAAGCCCATAATCAAAAGATTCATAATCGTCTCCTTATTTTGTTATTAAATAAATCTA